>NZ_CAXATZ010000036.1:0-25476 GCF_963971605.1 uncultured Xanthomarina sp. | reverse complement strand
GCACATTTGCGCTGTGGTCTACCTGGTAGTCTCTTAATGAACGCTTTTGAATATAAAATCCTTCATATTTCCTCATTTTCTCTTGGAGTGCTGCATAATCTTCTTTTGACAACTGAGGCACAAAAACAGAGGGTAATCTAGGGGAATAATGGTAAGCTTTTTTATATATTTTTTTGAATTGTTCAATATCGATTTTAAGTAACGAACAAAATTCCAAGGTGTCCAGGGGTTTTACCTCGCGAGGAATCACCATCACATCATATGAAGGTTGGTTGGCCACCAAAAGTTTGCCATTTCTATCGTAAACAAAGCCACGCTTAGGGTAATCGTACACTTTTCTTATGGCATTATCATCGTAGAGACTGTGTTCTTCAGCATTATAAACCTGAAGGTAAAACAATCTCGCTATAAAGCTCACGCCTACAAGAATAATGGTAATAAAAAGTAATAGTTGTCTCATTAATTTCTCCTGCTAAAGATAATGGTTGTCAATAAACATAATATAATAGTAAATATACTGGAGAATAACGTGTTTTGAAGGATTAAAATTATCTTATAAAAGTTAAAAAATTCCAATGAGAATAAAATAAAATGATGAATTAAGGTCAAAATGGCAATATAGGTAAGTTTGGATCCAAACTCCACATTGCCAAATTTCATGGTTTGATGATCGTAAACGGCTCCAAATGAAAACTTTAATATAAAAGGCCTAATAAATGCTATGGTCACAGATGCTGCAGCATGAACACCTCCAGAATCTAAAAAGGTATCAATGGTCAAACCCAATAAAAAACTGACAAGAATAAAAATAACCCGATTGTTTTTTAAAGGATACAATAAAATGAACAAAATGTATAAATACGGATTTATATAACCTAAGAAGTTGATATGGCTCAGTACCAAAACCTGCAATAATGCCAAAATAATAAACCGAAAGGTATGGGTAAATACAATACTATTCATTGGTGTTGTTTATTAAGGCATTTATTTCTTCGGCATCTTTATTTTCTATAACATACA
The DNA here is from genome assembly GCF_963971605.1 of uncultured Xanthomarina sp. Taxonomy (NCBI): domain Bacteria; kingdom Pseudomonadati; phylum Bacteroidota; class Flavobacteriia; order Flavobacteriales; family Flavobacteriaceae; genus Xanthomarina; species uncultured Xanthomarina sp. The sequence goes on along the minus strand of NZ_CAXATZ010000036.1, from coordinate 24,456 downwards.
CGTGTTCCAAACTTGTCATATCGTTAAACAAACGTACATGAATGATGTAGTAATTTTGGGAAGCATCCAAGGTGTAACTGTCTATGGTACCAATAGGTATGTCTTTAGGGAAAATGGAAGATCTACCAGAGGTTATAATGGTATCTCCAGCCGTAATTGGAGCGATTTTCGGGATTTCTGTAAGTTGAACCAAATAGGGCGATTTGCCATTCCATACTAAAGAACCAAAATGATTCGATTTTTTTAACTTGGCACTAATTCGGCTATTGGTGTTCAAAACCGAAATAACCGTAGCATATTTTTTACTGGTATTATCCACAATGCCTACCAGGCCTTTTGGTGAAATTACACCAAAATCTTGTTTGATGCTATCTCTTTTTCCTCTATTGATCAATAACACATTGTTGTTGGAAGCGTAGCTGTTTTTTATAACTACTGCAGGAGAAAACTTGTAGGAAACCCCAGAATAAACCGTATCAACAAAAGTTTTGTTAATGGAATCCGTTTTGTTGTACAAAAGCGACTTTAATTGATTGTTTTCTTGCTGAAGAAGCTCGTTTTGCTTTCTCAGGTGCATATATTCACTAACATTGTTTACTGAATTGTAAATACCTCCAGACAAAAAATTGGCTGAATTAATAAATTTACTTTTATGATATGAATGCGATTGAATGGTAAACACCATGGCAATTGAAAACAACAATAAGTATAACAAAAACGATTTGTTTCTTATTATGAAGTTTATAATTTGCTGCATGTGTTAGGGCTATTTTATCAATATGCTTTTGTATTTAGGTAAGTTTTTAAGGGTTATTCCTGTACCACGAACAACAGCTCGTAACGGGTCTTCTGCAATGTAAACAGGCAAATCGGTTTTTTGGGACAAACGCTTGTCCAACCCTCTTAACATCGATCCACCACCAGCTAAATAAATACCAGTATTGTAAATGTCTGCTGCCAATTCTGGAGGAGTTTGGGATAAGGTTTCCATAACAGCATCTTCAATACGCAAAATGGATTTATCCAAGGCTTTGGCAATTTCCCTATAAGAAATGTTTACTTGTTTTGGTTTCCCTGTTAATAAATCACGTCCTTGAACGCTCATATCTTCTGGTGGAAGTTCCAAATCTTCAGTTGCTGCACCAATCTGGATTTTTATTTTTTCGGCAGTACGCTCTCCAACATATAGGTTGTGCTGTGTGCGCATGTAATAAATAATATCATTGGTAAACACATCTCCTGCAATTTTAACCGATTTATCACAAACAATACCTCCTAAGGCCAAGACAGCAATTTCTGTGGTTCCACCACCTATATCCACAATCATGTTTCCTTTTGGCTGCATAATGTCCACACCAATACCAATAGCTGCTGCCATAGGTTCGTGAATTAAGTAAACCTCTTTACCATTAACGCGCTCGGCACTTTCTTTTACGGCCCGCATTTCCACTTCTGTAATTCCAGAAGGAATGCAAATAACCATACGTAAGGCTGGAGTAAAAAATTTCTTTTTTAAGGCAGGAATGTTTTTTATAAACATGCTAATCATCTGCTCGCTGGCATCAAAATCGGCAATAACCCCATCTTTAAGAGGTCTAATGGTTTTAATGTTTTCGTGTGTTTTTCCTTGCATCATGCTGGCTTCCTTACCAACAGCAATTATTTTTCCAGAAATTCTATCTCGCGCAACTATAGAAGGACTATCTACAACCACTTTGTCGTTATGGATAATAAGTGTGTTTGCAGTACCTAAATCTATTGCTATTTCTTCGGTTAGGAAGTCAAAAAATCCCATGCGTTACAGTCGTTTATTTGAGGTTTGTTAATCTAATCTTGTAAATGTAATAAAAGTTATGCAATTATTATCTTCGGTTGTCTTTTTGATTGTTATTATTCGATAAGCTACGTCATTTTTAATTTGGTAACTTCCAAAATCCTATAAAAGATTTCCAAGATCAAGAAGATTTAGTGCTTAAAATGTCTAGTTCCTGTCATGACCATGGTCAAATGGTTCTCATTGCAATAATCTATGCTCAGTTGGTCTTTAATGGAACCACCTGGTTGAATCACTGCCGAAATCCCTGCATTATCTGCAATTTCCACACAATCTGGAAACGGAAAAAACGCATCACTGGCCATCACAGCCCCTTTTAAATCGAAATTAAAGGATTGTGCTTTGTGTATGGCTTGATTTAAAGCGTCTACACGACTGGTTTGCCCTGTTCCACTAGCACATAATTGTTTGTTTTTTGCCAAAACGATGGTGTTCGATTTGGTGTGTTTGCAAATTTTTGATGCAAAAATCAAATCTTCTAACTCCCTTTTGGTTGGTTTATTGTTTGTAGCATAAGATAAATCTGCAACTGTATCGGTTTTGTGGTCCCTATCTTGAACCAACACACCATTTAAACAGGTCCTTACCGTGGTTTGAGGCAACTGGGTGTCTTTTAAAATCAGTAAAATGCGATTCTTTTTGCCTTTTAAAACAGTTGCTGCTTCCGAAGTAAACGAAGGAGCTATAACCACTTCGCAAAATAACTTATGGATCTCTTCGGCTGTCGCTAAATCAATTTCGGAATTGCTGATCAATATGCCACCAAAAGCCGAAACAGGATCGCCTGCCAAAGCGGCTTGATATGCTTCCAAAACAGTTTCCCTTTGTGCAAATCCACAAGCATTGTTGTGTTTTAAGATGGCAAAAGTTGGTGCTTCGCCTTTAAACTCGTTCATTAAATTTACGGCTGCATCTACATCCAACAAGTTGTTATAGCTTAATTCCTTGCCATGAAGCTTGGTGAAAATGTCATCGAAATTTCCATAGAAAAACCCTTTTTGATGTGGATTTTCGCCATAACGCAATACTTGACCTTGAGTTTCGCTAATTTTTAGACTGGCAATGTCTTGATTGCTGTTGAAATAATTGAAAATGGCCGAATCGTAATGAGATGAAACATTGAAAGCCTTGGCAGCAAAACGCTTTCTGTCTGCTTCAGAGGTTTCGCCATTTTTGGTTTGAAGTAGTTGCAAAAATTCTTTGTAATCTTCAACTGAAGCCACACATACCACATCTGCATAATTTTTGGCAGCAGCACGAATTAATGAAATCCCACCAATGTCAATTTTTTCTATAATGTCTTGGTTGCTGGCTCCAGAGGCCACTGTTTTTTCAAAAGGATATAGATCCACAATAACCAAATCGATTTGTGGAATTTCAAAATCGACCAACTCTTTAGCATCACTGTCATTGTTTTGACGGTTTAAGATACCTCCAAACACTTTTGGGTGTAAGGTTTTAACACGGCCACCAAGTATAGAAGGATAAGAAGTTACCTCTTCTACAGGAACCACTGGAATCCCTAAATCCTGAATGAATTTTTCTGTGCCACCAGTGGAATAAATAGTGACATTTTGTTGATGTAGTTGCTTTACAATTGGTTCTAATCCGTCTTTACTGAAAACAGAAATTAAAGCCGATTTAATGGTTTTGTTGTTGCTCATTTTAGTTGTGTTGTGTGTCTGTGACATTCTTGATGAAGCAATTAGCTCATGGAGAATGTTAGTTGTTTTTTATGACTGCAAAAGTAGGTATTTCAATCAAAAAAAACCTAGGTTAGGGACGCTAAAAACATGAGATTTTTCAACTTAAATGAAAAGTTGTTAACAACTATAGTATGGATGCCACTTTCTCACAAACAAATTCCAAAAAACGTTCGTCCTCCTCGCTAAACGGATCAGGTGTGTTGGAGTCTATGTCTATTTGTCCTATGTTTTCTCCGTTTACAAAAATAGGGATTACAATTTCAGCTTTAACAGTGATGCTACAAGCAATGTAGTTGTCTTGAGCAGAAACATCAGGAACCACAAAGTTTTTGTTGCTTACAGCTACTTGACCACAAATACCTTTCCCAAAAGGAATGATGATGTGGTCTGTGGGTTCACCTACATAAGGTCCCAGTTTTAGTTCGTTTTTGTCGCCATTTTTAAAGTAAAAACCTACCCAATTGTAATGTGGGATCTGAGCTTCCAAAAGTTCACAAATATTTTTTAAACGCTCGTTAACTGGTTTTTCGGAAGAAATGATAGTTTCTATTTGAGGTTTTAGTGATGTAAAAGTCATTTTTAAGAAAATTTTCAGCAAAAGTATTTAAAAAGCTAGTCTTGTAAGACTTAATTTGTATAATTTTAACGAGAGAAACAACAAATTTCAATTGAAAGACTTATTAAAAAAATATAAATCTGTTATTACATTTATTTTCACCTTTTTATTGGTGTATGCCGTCTTGACGTTTGCTTATAAGCTGTATCTGCAATATGGTTCCAGTGACGTTTATTATCCAGACTACATGACAAATTTGGTAGCCAAACAAAGTAAGGATTTACTGGAAACCCTTGGGTACCAAGCGCAGGTAATTCCTCATCCAGACGAGCCTTCCATGAAATTGATTATTAATAATAAATATGTGGCTCGAGTGATAGAAGGATGTAATTCGGTTAGTGTCATCATCCTTTTCGCATCTTTCATTATTGCATTTACCGGAAAATTTAAAACCACTTTTTTTTATCTGTTGGCTGGAAGCGTGTTGATTTATGTGGCCAATTTGGTACGTGTGGTAATTTTATCTGTAGGTCTGTATCACTACCCTTGGCGAAAGGATGTTTTGCACACGGTTATTTTTCCGGCTATTATTTATGGAATGGTGTGTTTGCTTTGGTTATTTTGGGTAAATAGGTTTTCTAATCCCAAAAAGCATGAATAAGGGTTTTAAATACATAGCATTTTTTGTATTGGTTGGCTTGTTGGTCTTAATAAGGGTTTTTGAAGAACAATTGTTTTACGATCCCTATTTGGCTTTTTTTAAAAACGATTATTTATATATAGACTCTCCAAGACAGGAAGTGTTTAAGCTGGCAGCATTTACAACACTTAGGTATGTTTTGAACACGGTTATCTCACTTGGTATTTTGTTTGTGCTTTTTAAGGATTTAAGCATTATTAAGTTTTCGGTTTTAGTCTATGCTTTGGCATATGTGGTGTTTATGTCTCTGTTTTTATATTTTGTAATTCACCCAAAACAGGAAGATTATTATTTGTTTTTTAATGTGAGACGTTTTTTAATTCAACCTTTGATAGCCTTGTTGCTCATTCCAGCATTTTATTACCACAAACAACGATTGTAAATGTTAATCCTTTGAAAAAATGATTTGTTTCAGATGCTTTTTTTATAAATTTGCATCGAAATAGAATGATGATAAAAGCAATTCTTCATAAAACCTTTTCAGTGACTTTGTCTTGCTTGGTGTTGTTTTCAACCTTGTCCTTTACAGTTGAAAAACACTACTGTGGTAATCATTTGGTAGATGTAGCTATTTTTACCAAAGCAGAAAATTGTGGCATGGATCTGGAAGCCTTTTCAACTGCCAATTTTGAAAAAAAACATTGCTGTAAGGATGAAATCCAGGTTGTTAAAGGGCAAGATAAATTAAAGAAATCTTCCTTTGAAGACTTGCAGTTGGAACAACAACTCTTCTTAAGTGCTTTTATTTGTTCTTTTCTTAATTTATACGAAGGTTTACCAGAACAGGTAATTCCTCATAAAAATTACTCTCCTCCCAATCTGGTTGCAGATATACATGTACTGGATCAGGTTTTTTTGATTTGATATATAGATTTTTAACATTCCCTTTACTTATGTGTTAAACAGTAAGGGAACTTATGCTGTCTATCGCTTTTGCGAAATGATGAAATAAAAATCTTTTTCAAACAAAATTTTAATAATGAAAAACCTATTTATTAGAAAATATCCAGCAGCTTTTGTTGGTTCTATCAATATAAAAATTGCCCTATTATTGATTTTAATTCCTGTTTTTTCTTTTTCACAAGAGAAATTAAAGGGGATGATCATGGAAGTGAACGAAGAAAGTAAACACGTACCTGTTGCAGGCGCCAATGTATATTGGCTAAACACAACGGTTGGTGCCATTACAGATTTTGAAGGAACATTTACCATTCCATATAAACCAGAGTACAAAAAACTAGTGGTGAGTTTTGTAGGATATAAAACAGATACACTAACGGTTAAAAATACAGATCACATCCACCATATATTACAATCCACAAGCAGTTTGGATGAAGTGGTTGTGACCTCTAGGAAGCAAGCAACTGCAAAATCTTATTTGGCTTCACAAAATATTATGACGGTAAGTAGCGACGAGCTTTTAAAAGCAGCATGCTGTAACCTCTCTGAGAGCTTTGAGACCAATCCTTCCATAGATGTAAATTTTGCTGATGCTGTTTCTGGAACCAGACAAATTAAAATGTTGGGATTAACCAGTCCCTACATCTTGATCACTACCGAAAATATTCCTTCCATTCGAGGAGCTTCTCAAGCCTATGGCTTAAGTTTTATTCCAGGAACCTGGGTTGAAAGCATACAAATTACCAAAGGAGGAGGAAGTGTGGTAAATGGTTATGAAAGCATTGCTGGACAAATAAACACCGAATTGGTAAAACCTAAAACCGATAATTCCTTGTTTGTAAACTTGTATGCAGGAAGTAACGAAAGGTTGGAGCTAAACACCCATTTAAACACTAATGTCTCCGAAAAATGGGACACTGGTTTGTACATTCATGGAAACACTCACAATAAAAAACACGATGTGAATGACGATGGTTTTCTGGATATGCCTATCTATAACCAAATCAATATCATGAACCGTTGGCAGTATACCAATCCAGAAAAAGGTTTGGTAAGTTTTTTTAATGTGAAATATTTAAATGATAGTAAACAAACTGGAGAACTTGATTTCAATCCAGATACCGATAAGTTAACCACAAATGCTTGGGGGAGCGAAATAGATACCCAACGTTTTGAAGCTGCTGTAAAATTGGGTTATGTTAATCCAGAGATTCCTTATCAAAGCATCGGGTTTCAAAGTGCCTTTAGTTGGCATGAGCAGGATTCGTATTTCGGACTTAATATTTACAACATTATCCATAATAGTTTGTATGCAAATGCCATGTATAACTCCATTATTAGCGACTCCAGGCATAAAATTAAAACGGGTTTAAGCTATACTTACGATCATTACAACGAATTGGTGAATACTACCAATTATGAAAGAACAGAAGCATCCATTGGCGGGTTTTTTGAGTATAATTACGATAATTTGGATAAATTGAATGTCACTGCTGGTGTGCGTATAGACAACCATAATTTACTTGGGGTTTTTATAACACCAAGATTACATGCCAGATATACACCTTGGGAAAAATCGGCTATTAGAGCCTCTATAGGAAGAGGGAAACGCAGTGCCAATATTTTCACAGAAAACCAAAGCATGTTTGCAACATCCAGACAAATCAACATCTTAAGTTCTGGAGGGAATATTTATGGTTTGGACCCAGAAATTGCCTGGAATTATGGTGTCTCTTTTTTGCAAGGATTTAATTTGTTTGGAAGAAAAGCAGATGTTACTTTAGACTTTTATAGAACCGATTTTCAAAATCAAATTGTGGTAGATTATGAAAACCCACAAGGTGTAAGCTTTTATAATCTAGATGGGGAAAGTTATGCCAATAGTTTACAATTGGAGTTTAACTACAATGTCTTTACCCATTTTGATTTGCGATTGGCTTATAAACATTACGATGTAAAAACCCAATACACTTCCGGAAAATTGGAAAAACCCTTAACACCACAACACCGTTTGTTTGCAAACGCATCTTATGAAACAAAAGCGCAGGAAAAAGGAGGTAAATGGAAGTTTGATGCAACCTATAATTGGTTGAGTAAACAGCGTTTTCCATCAACGGTTTCTAATCCAGTAGCATATCAAGTACCTGCTTATTCACCTACTGTAGGCACTTTGAATGCGCAAATTACAAAAGTGTTTTCTCCAAAATTTGAGATTTATGTTGGAGGTGAAAACATCACCAATGTTAGGCAAGAAAATGCTATTTTAGCACCAAACGACCCTTTTGGTTCGTATTTTGATACCACGTTTGTATATGGTCCCATTTTTGGAAGCATGTATTACGCAGGATTGCGATTTAAAATTAAATAATAAAATAATTATTAATTAAATATGAATTAAGATGAAAAAACTAGGAATATTATTAGTGATGCTTATTAGCATGACAGCCTTTTCACAAAATAAAAATGCCAGAGCCACTATGGAAGTAGATGGTGTGTGTAACATGTGTAAAGAGCGCATTGAAAAAGCCTGTATTAAAACCAAAGGAGTTAAATCGGCTGTGTGGAATGTAAGTACTCATGAGTTAAGTTTGATTTACGACGAACGTAAAACCGATTTAAAAACCATAGAAAACAACATTGCTGCTGTTGGCCACGATACTAAAAACGTTGTAGCTACAGATGAAGCCTACAATAGTGTACACGATTGTTGTAAGTATCGAGATGAAACAGTGGTTGATGACCATAAAGAAAATTAATAACTAAAAAAAGTCCAAACATCTGTTTGGACTTTTTTTATATTGCAAACTTAAAACCAACCAAATCCATGAAAAAAATATTTTTTGTTATTGTATATGTACTCATTTCAAACACATATTCCCAAACCGATTTTATCTTAATAGTAAACAACCAAACCCAGGAAATATCCTTAGATAAAAACTATGATTTTCAGGTAGATGGTAAAACTATACAAGTTTCAGCAAAAGAAAAGGACACTTTAATTTATAACGACCCTTTTTACACTTTTAAATATTCCAAAAAACATAAAGTTTCAAAAACCGAAATAGATACAGGAATCGAGCAAATTATGCTAATGACTGCTGCAGGATCTGGGATTATAATACAAAAATATGATTCGTTTAATCCAACTATGTTGCAGGAGCTTATGTTAAACGAAGTCACCAAAGAAAGTGTAAGTTATGGTTATGCTATTGAGAGAAAGGATTACTCAAGAACTTTAAAATCTGGTGATGAGATTTCAATTTTAAAAGCCGATTTGGAATATAAAGGAGAGTTTGAAATTTATGAGATTTCGGCTTTAGGAATTAAAGATGAAGGTATTTTAATTATGACTATGAATTTAGGAGGAGATAGTGATAATGAAGGAACAGATATGATAAATCTTTTGTGGGAGACTCTCTCTATTAATTAAGTTAGTAAAAGTAATCATTAAAAAACGCCTCAATTTTTTGAGGCGTTTTTTATTATTATAAATTGAGTGTCGAGATTCTCAATTACATCATGCCAGGCATGCCACCTCCACCCATTGGAGGCATAGCAGGAGCATCTTCTTTAATATCAATTAAGGCACATTCTGTAGTTAAAATCATTCCAGCAACAGAAGCTGCATTTTCCAGTGCAATACGCGTTACCTTTTTAGGATCGATGATTCCAGCTTTCAGCATGTCTACATAGGCTTCAGATTTGGCATCGTAACCAAAAGCGCCTTTGCCTTCCATCACTTTGGCAACAACCACACTTCCTTCACCACCAGCATTGGAAACAATGGTTCTTAAAGGAGCTTCTATAGCTCTTGCTACAATTTGGATACCTGTTACCTCGTCTAAATTCTCAGTGGTAATCTTTTCCAAAACAGTTTTAGCCCTTACCAAAGCAACACCTCCACCAGCAACAATACCTTCTTCTACGGCTGCTCTGGTTGCATGTAAAGCGTCATCCACTCTGTCTTTTTTCTCTTTCATTTCCACCTCGCTGGCAGCGCCAACATAAAGTACGGCAACTCCTCCAGCTAATTTAGCTAAACGTTCTTGAAGCTTTTCTTTATCGTAATCGCTTGTAGTGGTTTCAATTTGTGTTTTAATTTGGTTGACTCTTGCTTTGATATCTGCAGCTTTTCCAGAGCCGTTAACAATGGTTGTATTGTCTTTGTCAATGGTAATGGTTTCAGCAGTACCAAGCATGCTTAAATCGGCATTTTCAAGAGAAAATCCTCTTTCTTCTGAAATAACCACACCACCTGTTAAGATAGCGATGTCTTCTAACATGGCTTTACGTCTGTCTCCAAATCCAGGAGCTTTTACAGCTGCAATTTTTAATCCACCACGTAATTTGTTGACCACTAAAGTAGCTAAGGCTTGGCCTTCCACATCTTCAGCAATAATCAATAGTGGACGGCCAGATTGTGCAACTGGTTCCAAGATTGGAAGAATCTCCTGTAAATTGGAAATCTTTTTGTCGAACAATAAAATGTACGGATTTTCCAAATCGGCAATCATTTTATCAGCATCAGTCACAAAGTAAGGGGAAAGATATCCTCTATCAAATTGCATTCCCTCAACCACATCTACATATGTGTCTGTTCCTTTGGCTTCTTCAACGGTAATCACACCTTCCTTGCCAACTTTATCGAAAGCTTTGGCTATTAAATCTCCAATTGTATCGTCGTTGTTTGCAGAAATAGATGCAACCTGTTTTATCTTTTCAGATGAATTGCCAACTTGTTTTGCTTGTTTTTCCAGGTCTTTTGTAATAGCTTCAACAGCTTTGTCAATACCACGTTTTAGATCCATGGGATTGGCTCCAGCGGCCACGTTTTTCAAACCTTCTTTTACAATGGCTTGTGCTAATACGGTTGCAGTAGTGGTTCCATCTCCAGCCAAATCGTTGGTTTTGGAAGCTACTTCTTTAACCATTTGAGCTCCCATGTTTTCAAGCTCGTTATCCAACTCCACTTCTTTAGCAACAGTTACTCCATCTTTGGTAACTTGAGGAGCGCCAAAACTTTTGCTAATAATAACGTTTCTACCTTTTGGTCCTAAGGTTACTTTTACTGCATTTGCCAATGCGTCCACACCACGTTTTAAACCGTCGCGTGCTTCTATATCAAATTTTATGTCTTTTGCCATAATAAAAAATTTTAATTAAAATTTTTAACCTCAAAATTTAAATACAAACTCCCAAAAAGGATTTTCTGTAATTCAATGTGAGGTCATTGGAATTTGTTTTTTTGTTTTTGGAATTTGCAATTAAATAATTGCTAAAATGTCGCTTTCGCGCATCATTAGGTAATCTTTACCTTCAAGTTTAAGTTCGGTTCCAGAGTATTTTCCGTAAAGAACGGTATCTCCAACTTTAACGGTCATTGGTTCATCTTTCGTGCCTTTACCAATAGCCATAACTTTGCCTTGTTGAGGTTTTTCTTTGGCATTATCAGGAATGATAATTCCGGAAGCAGTTTTTGTTTCAGCTGCTACAGGTTCAATAAGAACGCGATCTGCTAAAGGTTTAATGTTTAAACTCATATTTATATTTTTTAAAGTTAATGTTAACGCTTTAGCGTTATGCTAAAAATGTGCCAATAGAAGCAGACTGACAAATTTTCATTTAAAAAAAAATGCCAACTTAAACAGCTGGCATTTTCATGTTTTTTGTTTGAAACAATGATGTTATTCTGAAGCTGGTTCAGTTTCAGCATTGTTTGTAGGAGCAGGAGCAGCTGGTGTTGCTGGAACAACAGGTTGTGTGGTTGCTTCCGTGTCCAAAGCTTTAGAGTCTACTGTTCCCGAACCTCTGTTTATGGCTACATTGGAAAGTAAGATCAATGCTAACATTAAGGTAGCCAAGGTCCAAGTACTTTTGTCTAAAAAGTCGGTTGTCTTTTTTACACCACCAAGTTGTTGTGTGCCACCACCTCCAAAAGAAGAAGATAATCCACCACCTTTAGGGTTTTGCACCATGATAACCACTACTAGTAAAAAGGCTACAACTACAATTAGTGCTAAAAATATTGTAAACGTACTCATTGTTATTTATTGTTTTGTTCTTGTAATTTTTTAATTGCTTTAATTTGGTCTGCAAAGAAACCACTTTTTTCTGGATATTTCAAACTTAAAATGTTGTAAGATTGAATTGCTTTTTTGTAGTTTTTTTGCTCCAGATAAATTCTAGCTAAAGTTTCGGTCATCAGGGATTCGGGTTGAATCATCTGTTCTTCGGCAAGATTGGCGTTATTGCTGGTGTATTGCTGTGGTTTTAGCCTAGGGTTTTTAGAGATGAACTTATCTATTAAATCGAATTTTTTATCTCTAGTGTTTTGACTTTTATTGGGATTTGTTGTTGTTTTTTCTGCTTCTATGTCTTCAGTATTTGATCTTTCAATGGGTTTAAAGCGAGTCAGTTTCAACCATTCGTTAAAGGAATGGGTTTCAGACTGGTCAAACTGTAAAGGTTTCCCCAATTGCAATATGGTGTCTGGCGATGCTGTTTTGGCTGGAGTTTCCTGTTGTGTAACGTTTGCCGTTTCTTTGCTTTCTTGCAATTTAAAATTAGCATGTTCTTTTTTTGGTTGAAACAAATCAGGATCCAAAACCCCTGTTGTGTCTTTTATTTGTTGTTTTAAGGTATCGTCTATTGAAACACTTTTGTTTACCGAAATATCTTCAACTTCTACAGGAATGTCTTTTAAATGTGCTGTGTTTTGTTTTATGAACTGCGAAATTTCATTTTGAAGAAATTCTTCCGAAGTTATAAAATCGAATAAAATGCTTCTATCTGAGGTGTAGGCTGCTGTTGTTTTTAATTCTTGGTTGTATTTAAAGCTTTCTTTGTTTTTTAATCCTTTAAGGTATAAGGCTCTAGCAGATTGAAAATATGGAAACTCTTCTGTAATGGCTTGTAAAGCCAAAGTGTTTTCGGCTGTTATGCTTTTTGGGCTTTGAAGGATTTCTATAAAATCTTTTTGTTTCATCTGGTTACCACTTTGCTAGGGTTGCATTAAAAATATCTTGTGTAAGCCTTTCAAAAATTTCTTCAATGGCTGTAACTTTTTGCGCACCAACAAGGTTGGCATCGCCTGCATAATCATAGAAAAAGGAAAAGCGTTGTTCCATGTTGTCCTCTTCATTTTTCTTGTTGTAAAAGCGCACATTTACAGAAATGGTTAACTTGTTTTGTGCGGCTGTATTATCTGCTTGAGCAGTAGTTGGTGAGATTCGGTATTCGGTTATTTCACCTTCGTAAACCAAATCGCCATTGGAAGTTACCAGTTCCAGATTGGTCTGGTTTAACAATAAGTCTTGCAAGGCAAGGGTAAACTGTCTGTCCAGTCCTGGTTCCACCAAAATGGCATTATTTTGAAAATAATTGACCTGAAAGGTTTTGGTACTGGCAGGAATGGAGGCTCCTGTAAACGAATATGCGCCACAACCCAAGATTGTAAGGGAGATTAAGACTAAAAGGGTTATTTTAAATAATTTCATTGTAACATTTAATTTCAATTGCACTTTGATTCCACTTTTGTTTTTGTGTGGGTGGATAGTTGTACTTGGTGTGACAGTTTTTATAAACAAACAACGTTCTTACAGGTCATATTGCTTGATTTTTCTGTATAAGGTACGTTCGCTTATCCCTAGTTCTGCAGCTGCCAATTTGCGTTTGCCATCATGGCGTTCCAAGGATTTTTTAATGAGTTCCAGTTCTTTATCATGTAAAGATAGGGTTTCCTCTTCTTCAATCTCTTCAGCAAAATGATATTTATCCTGAGATTCTGGGGCAGGTTCAAAATTCTCTGGGGATTTTTCAGCAATGGACAGCACTTCCAGATCTTCAATGGTGGCATCTTCTTCCTCGCCATATATTTTTTGAATCAGGCCTTCATTCTGTTTTTGAACATCTTTTGCATTACCACTTTTCATAAGTTCCATGGTTAATTTCTTTAAGTCGTTCAAATCACTTTTCATATCGAACAGGACTTTGTACAATATTTCCCGTTCGTTACTAAAATCGCTTTCGGCTTTTGAGGTGTTTATAATGGCTGGTAAATTACTCCCTTCGTTAGGCAAATAGCCTTGAAGCGTTGCAGCACTAATGGTTCTGTTTTGTTCTAAAACAGAAATTTGTTCGGCTACATTTCGCAATTGTCTAATGTTTCCACTCCATCGGTATTTTAACAAGACCACTACGGCTTCGTCTGTTAATTTAATGGTTGGCATTTTATACTTCAAGGCAAAGTCGCTTGCAAATTTCCTGAACAACAAATGGATGTCGTCTTTTCTGTCCCTAAGTGGAGGCAGATGGATTTCTACAGTGCTTAATCTATAATACAAATCCTCACGGAACTTTTCTTTTTTAATGGCATCAAACATGTTCACATTTGTAGCTGCCACTATACGCACATTGGTTTTTTGAACTTGGCTGGAACCTACTTTAATAAATTCGCCATTTTCCAGGACACGTAATAAACGCACTTGAGTTGTAAGAGGGAGTTCGCCAACTTCATCAAGAAAAATGGTGCCTCCATCAGCGACTTCAAAATATCCAGATCGTGTTTGGGTGGCTCCTGTAAATGCGCCTTTTTCATGGCCAAAAAGTTCGCTGTCTATGGTGCCCTCTGGAATGGCTCCACAATTAACTGCAATATATTTGCCGTGTTTTCTATGTGATAATTGATGAATGATTTTTGGAATACTTTCTTTACCAACACCAGATTCCCCTGTAACCAAAACAGAGATATCTGTAGGTGCTACTTGTATGGCTTTTTCTATGGCACGATTAAGTTTGGCATCGTTGCCAATTATTCCAAATCGTTGTTTTGTTGCTTGAATGGATTCCATATTAATTTCCTGCGAAAGCAGGAATCTTAGTTTTAATGTTAATGTTTAGTCTTCTTTTCTCGAGCAGCTATCTATAGATAGACATGCAATTATGAGGTTTGAACAAGGTTACGGCTAAATGCAACCCTATGTTTATTGATTGTCCGAAAGTCCGATGGCTTCCCCAATAAGAGTTGCGCTTGTGCAATCGGTTATTTTTACTTTTACTAAATCGCCAATGTTATATTGGGCTTTTGGAAAAACAGCTACACTATTTTGGGAGGTTCTTCCAGACCATTCTTTATTGGATTTTTTAGATTCTTTTTCAATAAGTACTTCTACAACTGTATTTAAATATTGTTTTGTTCTAATTTCACTATGCTCACGTTGTAACTGAACTATTTCTGCCAAACGGCGTTTTTTTACTTCTTCAGGCACATCGTCTTCCATTTTGCGCTCAGCCAAGGTTCCAGGTCTTTCTGAATAGGTAAACATATACCCGAAATTGTATTTTACATAGTCCATTAAACTTAAGGTGTCTTGATGGTCTTGTTCAGTTTCTGTAGGAAAGCCAGCTATTAAATCATGACTGATGGCACAGTCTGGAATAAGGCGCTTTATGTTGTCTATTAATTGAAAATATTCCTCACGAGTATGTAAACGGTTCATGGCCTTTAAAATTCGGTTGCTGCCACTTTGTACTGGTAAGTGAATGTGTTTGCAGATGTTGTGGTGTTTTGCCATGGTTTCAATAACGTCCAGGGTTAAATCCTGTGGATTAGAAGTTGAGAAACGAATGCGCATATGTGGTTGTGCTTTGGCACACATATCCAACAAATTGGCAAAATTGACTGCTGTTGCTTTTTGGATGTCGCTTGCTTTATCAAAATCTTTTTTCAAGCCTCCACCATACCAAAGATAGCTGTCTACGTTTTGTCCTAAAAGCGTAATTTCCTTAAACCCTCTGGCCCATAAATCGTTTATTTCTTCTAATATGCTTTGTGGGTCACGGCTTCTTTCCCTGCCACGTGTAAAAGGCACCACGCAAAAGGTGCACATGTTATCGCAGCCACGGGTTATGGATACAAAGGCTGTAACACCATTGCTGTTTAAACGTACAGGAGAAATGTCTCCATAGGTTTCTTCTTTGGAAAGAATAACATTTATGGCATCCCTTCCATCTTCTACTTCAGCGAGCAGGTTGGGTAAATCTTTATAGGCATCTGGGCCTACCACCAAATCCACTATTTTTTCTTCTTCCAGAAATTTGCTTTTTAAGCGTTCTGCCATACAGCCCAAAACACCCACTTTCATTCCAGGGTTAATACGTTTTACGGCATTGTATTTTTCAAGTCTTTTTCTAACGGTTTGTTCTGCTTTATCGCGAATGGAACAAGTGTTTACCAAGACCAAATCGGCATCTTCCAGTTTTTGTGTGGTATTATAACCTTGATTGGAAAGAATGGAAGCCACAATTTCACTATCGCTAAAATTCATGGCACAGCCATAACTTTCTATGTAAAGTTTGCGTGTGTTTTGTTCTTTATTTTCTAAAACCAAGCTTTCGCCTTGTTTGCTTTCGTCTATAATCTTTTCCATATTTAAAATAAACACTATTTTAAGTCAATATTCATGCCTGTAAAAATGAAGCAACTGCAAAGATACAATTATTTTAATCAAAGTGACAAAGTGACAGTGTGTTAAAATTTCTGTTTCTAATTGTAAAATTTAATTACTTTTAGGTGCTAACTAAAAATAACGGAAATGACCTACTTGGAAGTTGAAGATAAAATTAAAAATGCCAAACCAATAGATTTTGGCAACCTCATAAATGACGTTTTTGAATTGTTCAAAAAAATATGGTTAAAAGGATTCATAACCATTTTATTGATTATGGCTGTGGCTTTAGGAATTATTTTTGTTTTTACCATGATAGGATTGGCGCCTGAAAATGTTACTGCTCAGCAAATGTTAAATTTTGAGGTTTTTTACCAATCATATGTTACTAGTGTAATTTATGGGATTCCACAAACCATTTTGTTAAGTACTTGTATATTGGCTTTTTTAGGGGCTTTTTACAGAATATGTAGACAGGATATAGAAGGAGAAAACAAGGAAGCCGACTATTTTTATTTCTTTAAAAAAGCTTATTTTTCTAAAGTGCTCATGTTGGGAATTATTTACACAGCTATAGCTGTTTTAGCACAGCTTATGTTTATTGTACCTTATATTTATGTGTATATTCCACTTTCCTTTTTTTCGGTTGTATTGGCAAATCATCCAGAAATGGGCGAACTGGATATCGTTAAACTTAGCTTTAAACTAGGAAATAAAAAGTGGTTTATTGCTTTTATTACTATGTTCGTTGCTGGAATTATTGGCATGTTGGGCATCATAGCTTGTGGGATTGGTGTGCTTTTTACCATGTCCATAGTTTATTTGCCTGCTTTTTTAATCTATAAGGAAGTGGTAGGTTTTCAGAATGGCAAAAACATGGTAACTATTGAAAACCAAACCAAAACAAATTTTTAAAACCTAACCAATTGACATATGAAAGCACTGAACATTTTATTGGAAAAAATTGACAGATCCAAGACATTGGATTTTGGAGATATATTTAGCAACAGTATTGAGTTGTTTAAAAAAGTCTGGGCTCAAGGACTCATAATGATGCTTTTAATGATGGTAATTTTAATCCCTTTTTATTTAGTGATGTATTTACCATTTATAGGCATGGGTTTTTTGGATATGGATGCTTATTCTTATAATAATGACATAAGCCCCATTTTAATGATCCCTTTTTTTATCATGATTTTTGTTTTTTCAATAGTGGCCATGGTGCTTTCCTTCGGGATGAAAGCCTCCTTTTACAGAATTTGTAAAATGAAGGATTTAAACGAAGCTGGTTCCGACGATTATTTTTATTATTTAAAGAAACCCTACTTGGGGAAAGTGATTGTTCTTTCTTTAATGATTTTTGGCATGTCGCTTCTGGCAACTTTATTGTGTTTTTTACCTATTATATATGTCATGGTGCCCATTACTTTAATAAATGTCATTTTTGCATTTAATCCAGACTTATCTGCTTCAGATATCATTAAGGCAGGCTTTAGGTTAGGGAACAAAAAGTGGCTTATTACTTTTGGGTTGATTGTTATTTCTGCCATTTTAGCTGAATTGGTTGGGTTGCTCATGTGTTTTGTGGGTATTTTTGTAACGGCATCTTTTTCCTATATTCCAGCTTACTTTGTATACAAAGAGTCTGTAGGTTTTCAAAATCCCAATGACATATAATATGGTAGCAACTTATTTTTTAATGGCCAAATAAGCCAGTTTGCTTAGGATAAAAGCAAAAAAATATCGATAAAATGTTTCCGAATATTTGATTCATTAGGTAGATATATTTTTTTTCACATACATTTGTAGCCTTAAAAAATCAAAAATGGCGAAGAATTTAGTAATTGTTGAGTCACCTGCAAAGGCCAAAACCATAGAGAAATTCCTTGGAAAAGATTTCAAGGTGGAATCTAGTTTTGGTCATATTGCAGATTTGCCTTCAAAAGAATTAGGAGTAGATGTAGATGGAGATTTTAAACCAAAATACGAGGTTTCCAAAGATAAAAAAGCAGTTGTTAAGAAACTTAAGGACTTAGCCCAAAAAGCCGAAATGGTTTGGTTGGCAAGTGATGAGGATCGCGAAGGGGAAGCCATTGCTTGGCATTTGGCAGAATCTTTAAATTTGGATAAAAACAAAACCAAGCGTATTGTTTTTCATGAAATTACAAAATCGGCCATACAAAAAGCCATAGAAAACCCAAGAGGGATTGATTACGATTTGGTAGATGCACAGCAAGCGCGTCGTGTATTGGATAGAATTGTAGGATACGAATTGTCTCCAGTGCTTTGGAGAAAAGTAAAAGGAGGCTTGTCTGCTGGACGTGTACAATCCGTTTCAGTAAGATTGATTGTTGAACGCGAACGCGAAATTCAAAATTTCAAACCAGAAGCATCTTACCGAATAGACGCCGAATTTTCCAACGAAGCAGGACAAGCTTTTAAAGCCAAACTGCCCAAGAATTTTTCAACCAAAGACGAGGCTCAAGCCTTTTTGGAAAAAAATGCCACAGCTCAATTTAAGGTTGCAGAGTTAGAGAAAAAGCCGGCAAAAAAATCGCCTGCAGCCCCTTTTACAACCTCCACCTTACAACAGGAAGCCTCCAGAAAGTTGTATTTTTCGGTAAGTAAAACCATGACCTTAGCACAACGTTTGTACGAAGCTGGTTTAATAACCTACATGAGAACAGATAGTGTCAACCTGTCTGATGATGCAAGAAAAGGAGCCCAAGCCGAAATAGAATCTGCGTATGGTTCCAAATTTAGCAAACCTCGCAATTATAAAGGAAAAACCAAAGGCGCACAAGAAGCACACGAGGCTATTAGACCTACCGATTTTTCGGTACATTCCGTTGATATTGATAGAGACCAAGCCAGATTGTACGATTTGATCTGGAAACGTGCCATTGCTTCACAAATGAGCGATGCCGAATTGGAACGCACCAATGTAAAGATTAGCGCTTCAACACATAACGATATATTTACTGCCAATGGCGAGGTTATTACCTTTGAAGGGTTCTTGAAAGTTTACCTGGAAGGTACAGACGACGAAGATTCTGAACAAGAAGGCATGTTGCCAGCCATGAAGACAAACGAAGCTCTTCTTAACAACTACATTACAGCTACAGAACGTTATACGCGTGCTCCATATAGATATACAGAAGCTTCTTTGGTAAAACAATTGGAAGAATTGGGTATTGGACGTCCTTCAACCTATGCGCCAACCATTTCTACCATTCAAAACAGGAATTATGTTGAAAAAGGAACTGTGGAAGGTGTAGAACGCAACTATTCGCAGCTAACCTTAAAAAACGGACAAGTAAAAGATAAGGTGTTAACAGAAAAAGTTGGTTCCGATAAAGGAAAACTGGTGCCAACTGATATTGGGATGATAGTAACAGACTTTTTGGTCAATCACTTCGAACATATCCTGGATTATAATTTTACAGCAAAAGTGGAAGAGGATTTTGATGATATTGCTGAAGGAAAGGTAGACTGGACCAAGATGATGAAAGATTTTTATAAAGATTTTCATCCCAAAGTAGAAGATGTGCAAGAGAATGCCGAAAGGGAATCTGGCGAAAGAGTTCTTGGAACAGATCCTAAAACAGGACGTCAAGTAAGTGTACGTTTGGGCAAATTTGGACCTATGGTGCAAATTGGTACGGCCGAAGAAGAAGAAAAACCTCAATTTGCCAGCCTCTCTCCAGACCAACAGCTTAATACCATTACCTTTGAAGAAGCCATGGATTTGTTCAAGCTTCCTAAACAATTGGGTACTTATCAAGGAAAAGACGTAGAGGTTAACAATGGTCGTTTTGGACCCTATGTAAAACATGGTGATAGCTTTGTATCTTTACCGGCAGGAGTAGACCCTTTAAGTGTGGAACTGGATGATGCCATTGTTTTAATTAAAGAAAAACAAAAGGCAGATGCGCCAATTTACACCTACCAAGGCTTGCCTGTTCAAAAAGGAAAAGGCCGTTTTGGACCATTTATAAAATGGAACAACATGTTCATAAACGTGAATAAAAAATACGATTGGGACAACCTTTCTGATAGCGATATTGTTGAATTGATAGAAGATAAAATCCAAAAGGAAAAAGACAAATTAATTCACCATTGGGAAGAAGAAGGCATTCGTGTTGAAAAAGCACGATGGGGAAGGCACAACGTTATTCAAGGTAAAACCAAAATTGAACTCCCAAAAACCGTGGATGTGTCGGACATGACTTTAGAAGAAGCTAAAGCCTTAATAGCAGAAAAAGCGCCTAAGAAAAAAACCACAAAAAAGAAAGCAACCAAAAAGAAAGCTGCTTCCAAAAAGAAATAATTTAACATAAAAGCTATTAGAGTCACCATATGAATTTTAATTTTCTCTCTCCTGTTTCCGATTTGGTACTTGCTCATAACGAGTTATTGTCTCAACAAACTTTAGGGAAAAAAATTAAAATTCATTCCAAACAACATGGTATTCCAGAATTGGATCAGGTGCATTTGGCAATCGTGGGCGTTTTGGAAAACAGAAACGATGTTAATTATATAGGTGAAGAGTTTAGCTTGGATGAGATTAGAAAATCACTGTATTCGTTATTCCCTGGAAACTGGCACAAAACAATTGCCGATTTAGGGGATATCAATAAAGGGGAAACGGTAGAGGATACCTACTTTGCGTTAAAGACCACCATAAACATCCTGGTACAAAAAAACATTATCCCAATTGTTATTGGAGGAAGTCAAGATTTAACCTATGCCAATTATCGCGCTTACGATGCCTTGGCTCCAATGGTCAATATTGTGAACGTGGACTCCAAGTTCGATTTGGGTGATTCTGCCAAACCTATTAAAAACGATAGTTTTGTTGGAAAAATAATTTTAGACAAGCCTTACAATCTGTTTAATTACGCTACTATAGGCTATCAAACCTATTTCAACTCACAGGAAGAAATAGACTTAATGGATAAACTGTATTTTGAATCTTACAGATTGGGTCAGGTATCAAAAGACATTACATTGGTAGAGCCAGTGTTGCGAGATGCCAACATTGTAAGTATCGATTTAAATTCGGTAAAAGCATCGGAAGTGAGTGATAGGCAAAAAACATCTCCAAACGGATTGGATGGCAAGGAAATTTGTGCTATTTCCAGATACGCAGGAATAAGCAACAAAGTATCTTCCATTGGTATTTATGAATACAAACCTTCAAGAGACGATACAGTTACTTCCATGTTGGTGGCACAAATGATCTGGTACTTTATAGAAGGTGTCAATTTCCGTGTCAAGGACGACGACTTTTTAAATGACGAAAGCTACCAGAAATTCATTACCTTGGTAGAAGATCAAGAATTGGTGTTTTATAAAAGTACTAAAACACAACGTTGGTGGATTGAAATTCCTTTTTTATCGGAAATAAATAATAAATTAAAAAGACACACGTTATTACCTTGCATGCACCAAGATTATTTAGATGCTTGTAATAACAAGCTTCCTGAAAGATGGTACAAAGCCTTTCAAAAGAACTGTATATAATGAATATGTTAATTAACGCGTATTTCATCGGTAAAACGCACATTTTTCACGATGAAGCGTAATTTTTTTTAAAAAAAAGTTGTTTTTTTAAAAATATATAGATATGTTTACGCTCTTAAAAATTTTAAGACACAAAATTAAATTATTAACCTCGAGTTTTCTATGGATATGAAGAAGTTTATTTTATTAACCGCAGTTTTAGCATTACTTGTCAGTTGTGGCTCTGGAGACAGGGGTCAATTAGTAGGTGTTAAAGGAAAGAAGTGGCATCCAGAAAAGCCCTATGGTATGGAGTTAGTACCTGGAGGAGCTTTCATTATGGGTAAGGCAGACGATGATCTTGCTGGCATTAACGATGCACCTTCAAAAACAGTTACTGTTAGGTCTTTTTACATGGACGCAACAGAAATTACAAATAGCGAATATCGTCAATTTGTAAACTGGGTAAGAGATTCTACAATTAGAACCAAATTGGCAATTCTTGCTGATGAAATTGGTGAAACTCCTGGAAATGGAGGGATTGGGGAATATGCTTTTAAAGATTCAGATCCAGATAACATGACTGTTTACGAAAAGTACATGTACGATAACTACAGTGGTTTAGGCCCAACGGGTTATGAAGGAAGAAAATTAAATCATGACATTGATTTGATTTTTGACACAGCAGATTATCCAGATGAATACTATGCAGAGGTTATGGATACCATGTATATTCCTATTGAGGAATCTTACAATGGGCAAAGAACTTGGGATGTGACCAAATTCAAGTTTCAATATTCTTACATGGACATAGAAAAAGCAGCCAAAAACAGATCTTTAAAAAGAAAAGATGTGATTGTTAAGGAAGAGGTTGAAATTTATCCAGATACAACTACTTGGATTAGGGATTTTGCGTACTCTTATAACGAGCCAATGCACAACGATTATTTCTGGCACGATGCTTATGGAGATTATCCTGTTGTTGGTGTGTCATGGACTCAAGCCAAAGCATTTTGTCAATGGAGAACCCTATACCACAATGCTTACAGAAAAGAAAGAAAACAACATTTTGTAAACTCTTATAGATTGCCATCGGAAGCAGAATGGGAATATGCTGCAAGAGGAGGTCTGCAAGCAGCAACCTACCCTTGGGGTGGACCATACACTAAAAACGATAGAGGCTGCTTTATGGCCAACTTTAAGCCATTAAGAGGAGATTATGCTGCAGATCAAGCCTTATATACTGTAGAAGCAAAATCTTACGAGCCTAACGACTTCAACCTTTACAACATGGCAGGAAACGTTTCGGAATGGGTTAATGCATCTTATGATCCTTCTTCTTACGAATATGTTTCAACCATCAACCCAAGTGTTAATGATGTGAATAACTATCGTAAAGTAGTTCGTGGTGGTTCTTGGAAAGACGTAAAATACTATTTACAAGTAAGTTCAAGAGATTACGAATATGCAGATTCTGCAAGAAGTTACATTGGCTTTAGAACAGTACAAGATTATATGGGAACCGAAGTGACCAAAAACGCAACCAACTAATAAAAAGTAAATAACCAAAATAAATTAATATTAATCTACTTTAAGTACAACAACTTAAACTTAACTAAAAAACTAAAATTATGGCACAATCAAGAGCATTTAAGAAATTTATGACTATGTCTTACGGATTTGGAGCATCCATTGTAATTATTGGAGCGCTTTTCAAAATTATCCACTTCGAAATAGGTCCATTAACAGGTAACGTTATGTTAACTTTAGGTCTTGTAACAGAAGCAATTGTATTTGCTATTTCTGCATTCGAGCCTGTAGATGACGATTTAGACTGGTCTTTAGTATATCCTGAATTAGCTGGAGGAGCTTCTACAAGTAAAAAAGAGCAACCAAAAGATGCAGAAGGATTACTTTCCAAAAAACTGGATAACTTATTGAAAGAAGCTAAAATTGATGCAGAATTAATGGCAAGCTTGGGAGATAGCATCAAAAACTTTGAAGGAGCTGCAAAAGGAATAAGCCCAACTGTAGATTCTATTGCTGCTACTAAAAAATATGGTGAAGAATTATCTTTAGCTGCTGCGCAAATGGAATCTTTAAACAGTCTTTACAAAGTACAGTTGGATAGTGTAAACCGTCAAGCTGCAATTAACGAAGAAGCTGTTGAAAACGCTACCAAATTAAAAGAGCAAATGCAATCTTTGGCATCTAACCTTTCATCATTAAATGGTGTTTATGGTGGTATGTTATCTGCAATGAATAGAAACTAATTAGTACCTAAACTAAATTTTAACAATTAACAACAAAACTAATTAGAAATGGCAGGAGGAAAATTATCTGCAAGGCAGAAAATGATTAACTTGATGTATTTGGTGTTTATAGCAATGCTAGCACTTAATATGTCAAAAGAGGTGCTATCGGCATTTGGATTAATGAATGAAAAATTAACCGAATCCAATCAAGCAGCTACTGAAAGAAACGAAGCGTTTATGCAAGGTTTGGCAGAAAAAGTTTCTGAACAACCAGCAAAATACCAACCATTAAAAGCACAAGCTGACCAAATTAGTACGTTAGCTAACAATTTTAATAGTTATTTGGAAGAATTAAAAGGAAAAATGACTGCTACTGTTGATGACCCTCAAGATTATGAGGTAATGGACAAAGGTGATTATTTAGACAATAACTTCTTTAAAGGAGATAAATTAAAGCCAGAAGGACAAGAGTTTTTAAATCAAATAAAAACATTTAGAGAAGGTGTTATTGAGGTATTGTCTCAAAACCCTGATATGGCAAGTATAGCTGATGAT
>NZ_CAXATZ010000035.1:0-26370 GCF_963971605.1 uncultured Xanthomarina sp. | reverse complement strand
CATCTTCCACTATCACAATTTCAAAATTTAAAGCTGTTTCAAGTTTTGTAAAACTTGTTAATAGCTCTTCTATTTCGTCTGGACGATTAAATACAGGTATGATAAATGAAAACTGTAATTGCATATAACAAATGTAGCTAAACCAAAAAATAAAAGCCACTCGTTTGAGTGGCTTTTTAAAATTATATTAAAAAATTACAAACTTACTTCTTAACCACTTTTATGGTTTTGTTTGAATTTTCTACAGTTACTTTCACAAAATAAGTTCCTGCTTGTAAATGAGACATTTCTATTTCAGCTTGAACCGTATTTGGTTTTGTACGTAATACTTCTTGACCCAACATATTGTATACAGCTACATCTTGAATGGTTTTAACACCATTTAATGTAAGTGTATTTATAACTGGGTTAGGATAATAAGTCAGCATATTGCTGATAGCATAATCTTCAACAGATAAATCCCCTCCACAAAGCACAGATCTGGTTCTTCCAACAGTATCACTACCACATTGATCGTCTGGATGCGTGTAAAAATTAACGGCACCTGTTGTTGTAGCTGTCCAAGTAACAGAGCCTACACCATATGCTGCAACGGTAGCTCCACCATCTGCACTGATAGTGATAACATCGGTAGCAATGGAACTATTGAACTGGTATGTTACACCAGAAGTTACAGCTACTACAGAGTATTCACCTCCCCAACCATCGGTAACAATATCGTTAGGCGTTGTACCATCACAGGTTGATGGTGTAAAAGTACTCCCTGGGTATTGACCCCAATCTGCCGTCAAGCAATATCCTGGAGCAGGTCCTGAAGTAAAGCTCCATAGCGCACAACCGGTTGCTTCTGTTGTTCCATTCAATGGCACTATAGACCAGTAAATTGTAGAATCCGTCGCACCTACAGTAGCTTCAAAAAAGGTATCAACTGTATTGTCAAATAAGAATAAATCACTTCCATCTGGCATGAACCCAATATAAATATTATATGAAGTAGGTGTAATTCCTGTTGAAGGAGCTGTCCAAGTCATGGTAATAGTTCCAAAAGGGTCTACACCTGTTTCCCCATTTGTAGGCCAAATTGGTTCTTCGGCACACTCTGTTGGGCAATAATTACTAAAAGTCCCCAATGGAAGATCGCATACACCATCAGAACCGTGTTCCAAGGTTAAAGTAACAGTAGTCCCGTCGGCAAAAGGTCCAGCTTGAGTAACTCCTAAACCACTTACTGTCCAAGTGGAGGTTCCATCTGTAATGATTGGGGTACCATCCCCTAAATCAGTTACATTTACATCCACATAATATTGTAAATTATCACAATCGGCATTCACGGCAGCCGTAGCTACTGGAGGTGAACATGCAGGCGTTACTATATTCACATTGAAATCTGCTGTAACTCCCCAACCGCCACTATAGCATGGGTCTGGTGGTGTTTGACCGAAATCTGAAGTTCCAATTCGCATTCTATGAGTGCCTAATGAAGCAGAAGCTGGCATCACAAATGACGCATCTAAAGTAGTTGGGTTATCTGCCAAAGAGGTTCCGGAATACACTAATTCCGTATCATCAAAAATTAAATTATCATTAAAGTCTATCCACACATAGGTTTCATACGTATAGCCTGTTTGATAGGTGATCATTAAATTGGCAGTTACTCCTTGACCTAAATCTACGGTTGTTGCCGTATAATCTTCGTATGTAACATCTCCAGAGCTGTTAAAGGTAGTAGCACCAAGAACAATATCTCCCAAACCATTTCCGTCTATGGAAGTTGGCACTGAAGTACAATATCCTGTGTAAAATTCAAAAGGGCCAGCCCATGTGCTTGTGCCATCTGTGGCACAATCTGCTTGCACATAATATTGGTAAGCAGTGTTTGCGGTTAAACTACCTACTGTATGTGGATTAGATACGCCTGTTTCAGTAGGGGTTTGGGTTGGTGTAAAACCAGCAGCTCCCAATTCTATATTCCATGCAGTAGCACCATTTGGGTCTGTCCAACTTAAGTTAGCACTAGTGTAAGTAACGCTGGCTGCTAAATCTGTAACAGGCAAACAAGTAGGAGTTTCTTCCACCAACACATCGTCCAAGGTTAGTGAGGCACCATCAACACCTGTATAATTAAACACCAACTGCATGTTGTTGGTTCCTGCATAGGCACTTAAATCTATTGTGATTTCATACCAAACCCAATTGGTAAAAAGGCCTAAATCTGTTTCAGACCAAAGAGGTGTAGTAGTAGTTCCATCTGTGATGCTTACATTAAAATCATAATTATCATTAGGATCCACTGCCCAGTAATAACTCATATTGAACCAAAATCTCAATCTGGGGGTGGTTGCCGATGTTAAATCCAAAACTGGAGAAATCAAATCCTCATTTTGAGGCACCAAAGCTGGATCATATTCCACTTGAGCACTATAGGAGCCGGTATGTGGGTTTGCTGCTTGCCCCCAAGTTAAGGTTGGTCCTCCCGTATTTGTAATGTTTGCTGTCCAACCTGCTGGTGGTACAGAAGTTTCAAATCCTTCATTTAAGTATTGTCCATAAGTCCACGAACTGAAACAAAAAATGAAAGCATAAATTAAAAATGTAATTTTTTTCATGAAAATTTATGTATTTAATAGATTAAATCTAAAAATATAAAAAACATAGGCAATTTAGTTTCAAAATTCCTACAAATCGACAAAAGACGTTTTAAAACGATTAAAATAAAAAAACCACTCTTTATGAGTGGTTTTTTGGTATTAGTTAATTATGATTAAGGCTTATTTTTTAATCACCTTAATGGTTTTGGTTGTGTTTTCAATCATCACTTTAACAAAATACGTACCTGATTGAAGACCAGACATATCCACATCGCTATTAACGGTGTTAGGAGCCGTACGTAGTACTTCTTGACCTAACATGTTATAAACAGCTACATTTTGAATGTCTTTTACACCTCTTAAAGATAAGGTGTTGTTAACTGGGTTCGGGAAATAGGTAAATTGAGATATTTCAAGATTTGCAACAGATAAAGAGTTATCAACTGTAATCTTATAATCTTCTACCTCTCCTCTTCCAGAGCCAAATGAACAAGCATCATCATCCCCTGGATTTGAATCATTCCAATCAATCAACACTCTCATTCTATAATCTCCATTTGCAGTACCATTAGGAACAGTAATTGTACCTGTAAACGGTCCATTACCAAAACTTGTGGTAGAGTAAACCACTTCAGATAGATCAAAAACAAAATCGTTATTCCAATCAATCCAAATAGCAGCACCTACAGTACCTCCCACAATTCCAACGCTGAAATCAAAATTCTGATCAGATGCAAGTTCTACATAATGCGTACTATAATAATCACCATAATTACCCGTAGCAAATCCTGAAGCCGAATTATCAATATTCATGCCTGCTGCTCCAGTAGTCGTGAAATTATCTATATATGAGCTAGAACTAGTTCCTGTAGGGATACAATAACCAGCATTGAAAGTAAATGGACCTGCCCAAGAGCTTGTATCTCCACCACCACAATCGGATTGCACATAAAAATCATATAAGGTATTTGCTGTTAAGCCTGTAGCTGTTGCAGTTAAACCTGCAGCACTACCTGAATCTACTATGCCATTACCTTGACCATTACCAGCTGGTACTACTTCCCAATTGTATGCCGTTGGTGCGGTTCCTTGCGTTGGCGCATCCCAGCTTAAATCAGCTGAATTTGGAGCTACAAATGCAGCACTTAGGTTACTTGGATCATAACAGGTTGGTGGTGTGTTTAAACAAAAAGTAAACGAACCAATATCGTTATTACCCCAATCGTATATTCTTAAATAATAAGTAGCTCCAGAAGTTAATCCTGTAAAACTTGCTGTAGCAGAGGTTGTACATCCTTCTTCAACTAAAGCACCACAAGTACCACTATATAACTCTACTTGAGTTGTAGAAAATACAGAAGCCGATCTCGTATAAACCAACTCTGTTTCACCAACTGGCATATCGAATGTGTACCATACATCACCTCCAGAATAAGTAGCTGTTGCACAACCTGCTTGAGCGACACCAGAATCGGTTGCTCCAGCATTATGTCCTGTTACTGACGTTCCACAAGAACCCAACCCTACAGGAGCTACTTCTGCACTGGCACAAGTATCGTTTGCTGGTGGTGTTAAAGAAGTAAAACTAAAAGGACCAGCCCAAGTACTCAACCCATTGGTATCGCAATTGGATTGTACATAAAAATCGTAGTCATTCCCAGCTGTTAAACCAGTAGCTGTATCTGTTGTTACTCCAACTGCTGTTGAACCTGAAGCAACTGGTGTATCTACATCTGGATCATCAAATTCATTCATTACAACCCAATTGTAACCTGCAGTTGCACTACCTTCCACATCCCAAGATAGGGTTGCAGATGTATCGCCAGGAAGCACTGTAACATCTAGGTTTGTTGCTTCAAAACACGTTGGAATTGCAGCACAGGTTAATGTCACATCAATTGTTCCTGTAGTTGTATTACCTGATGCATAATGGGCAATATACACAAAATAAGTTTCTCCTGGAGAAGATGTAAACGTATGGGTTTCCATACCTACACTACCATCATCACAAACTATATTTACTAAACTACCACAAGCACCACTTGTAATTGCCATTTCATGATCGAAACTAGCTGTAGATTCTACAGTCATATCACCACCAGTACCAGTAAAAGTAAACCAAATACCGTTATCTCCTATAGAACAACCACTTCCTTCTTGATTTCCTGTAGAACCAACAGAACTTGCATTTATAGTATCACCACAAACCATTGGTGTGGCATTAGCACAATCGATATTAGATGGAGGACAGAAATACTGAAAATTCCCTAAAGGGAAATTACAAGCTGGATCTGAATGTTCCATTGTAAGAGTTACATTTGTTCCACTTGCATAAGGCCCAGCTGTTACTGTTCCTGCCACAATTGGGAATGAACCTCCTAAACCATCGGTAATAACAGTGCCATCTCCAACTGAAGCAATATCAACATCAATACTAAATTGTGAATTCCCACAATCTGGCATTTCTGTTTCGCTGTTTGATACTGCAGGTGTACATGAAGGTGTTAGATAGGTAATATCCAGATCGATATCAAAATAAACTGTATCAGAATATGCATCAATATCATTACTTGTTAGAGTAATGGTTGTAAATCCTGTTACATCAAGACCATTAAAGTCCGCATCACATCCAGCAGCTATAGAAGTTCCATCTGCTACACCACCAGTAACCGCTAAATCGAAAGCATACCAGTTTCCACAATATGTTGTACCTCCTGTTGGAGAACTATAATGTGATGTAAAAGTCCCTAAAGAAACTGCTTGCAATGGTTGCCCACTATTAACTGTAATGTCACCTACATTAATAGTCAAAACAGTTGGAGCAGAATCAGTACCGTTTGTACCAAAATTCTGAGTCGCTGTTGATTGCGCATGCCCTTGCCAACAAAAGGCAAGCATGGCAACTAATAAAAACGTAATTTTTTTCATATTAATTAATTAATTTATTGATTAGATTCTAAAAATATTGATAATATTTAGTTAACGAAGTGTTAATTCAGATAAATCGATAAAGTGTAATATTTTTAAGTTGAAATACTTGAATCTATAAAAAATCTCATGTTTTATTAAAGCCACAACTAATTTGTAAGAAAAAACGCTGGCTCTCATACACTATCCATGGAGTATCTATGGAGTATCTATGGAGACAAAAATAACTAAAGAAATAGCCCAGAATCTGAATTGTGGATTAGATTCTTATTTTAACCCTAAAACCGATGAAATTATAAGTATTCCGAATTTCTCACTGAAAGCGGACGAAGAAGAATTTCAAGAAGCTTTTAAAGCTGATTTACAAAAAGTATCTAAAAACAAATCTGATTATATAAAAATTGAGGTTCTAGAGGGTTTTGAGTCGTTTAAAATTATGGAAAGGTTTGTTAACCAAATGCCCGAAAATCAATTGAAGTTAGATTTAGAAAAGGCTTTACACAATAAAAAACCCTTTCAAAACTTCAAGTATTCAATCGAAACCTCTGATTTTAGGAACCTATGGTTTGAATTCAAACAAAATGAACTTGAAAAAATTGTTATGGACAAATTAAACCTATAAAAACCTACCCACATCTCTGTAAATAATAAATGCTTATTTTAGTGCCAAACCCAAAGGAAAGCAGGTGTTTGCTTTGTTCCTGTGCAATACTTACTTATCTACCTAAAGCCATAATAAACAGCTAAGTTGTTCTTTTAAAAAACACCGATGGGATATTAAGAAAACTATAACAATATCCTATGGTATAAATCCTATTTTTGTAGCTATGAAAGCCACATTGGAAACAAAAAACCTAAAACTTATACTGTCCGTTTTTGGATTGGCTTGTCTCTTATTGCTGTCTCCTTGCAAAATAAGGAATGTTATCCAGGCACAAGTAGGCTTGCCACAAACCACGGTTTTAAATAAGAGTCAAACCACTATTTCCACAACAGGTTGTGTGGCTTTTGATGTTGCCGAAATTAAGCATGCGTCTTCAACACCCGTTACAAAAACAGTTGACATTTTTTTTAATGAGAAGTTATTTGCTTTTCATTCCCCAATTCAATCAAAGGCTACAAATGCTATTCGAATCAGTACATCCAAACCGATTCCTTCCACACCTCTTTACATTTTATATCAAAACATCCTGGTCTATTCGTAATTGATTATTTCTTATAAAACGAAACATTTATACAACTGTATTTAAGAATCAATTACACATAACAATGAAGCTACAAGAAAAAACCCTTGAAGTGAGCTACAGGTCTGTAGTGATACTTCGCATCATGCTAAGTTTAATTTTTATTGTGGCAAGTACAAGTCACTTTTTTAAACTGGAGCAAACAGTCAAACGAATAGAAGCCGCCAATTTTGGTTTTATTGCCCATGTATTAGGAACAGCTGAAATTGCAGTGGTACTTTCAGGCATGGCTATGCTACTTGCTGGGATAGCCTTATTAGTAGGCTTTAAAACAAGAATTTCGGCTATCATTTTAATGGCCGTTTTGATCCTTATTACATTAACCATACAAGTTGGTCAAACGGCCACTTTAGGACCTTTGTTTAAGAATATTGCTATTCTGGGAGGTCTTATTTTTTTCACTCTAAATTCAAACATAAAATTAAAAAAACAATGAAAAATATATCAATCATCACAATGCTATTGGTCCTATTGGGAATAGAAACTACCCAAGCACAAACCATTCACCCTGAAAAGACTAATTATTTGGTGCTTTCAAAGAACATACAACAGCTTAAACCCGTCATGCAGACAGCAGCCGAACTTGCAAAGCAAGATGGCAATGATTACGGTGAGTTCTATGTGATTTTTTGTGGCAAAACCGTTCAAGGGATTATAAAAGACAATGAATTTCTTTCGCTCGCTAAACAAGCAAAAGAACAGAACCTGAAAGTCTTTGTATGTGGACTGTCGTTAAAAAAGTTTGAAATAGACCCCAAAGACATCCCTAAAACCATGGAAGTAACTGAAAATGGGATTCTGGATGGGTTTCAACTTACCAAAAAAGGGTTTATCACTATAACTATTTAAACAGCAAAAAATGAAAGACATAAATATAAAGAACGATTCGGGCCTGTTGGCCTTAGCACTAAGACTTGTAGTAGGTTGGACTTACTTTTCGGCCTTTTGGCGACGTGTAGCCTTGGAAAATAAACTTGACCCGGAAGGAGCTGGGTATATTGGAGAAAAATTCAATGCCTTTTTACCCAATGCCTTGGGCATAAAACCCATTATTCAATATTTAGTAGAGAACCCCGATATGCTTTGGATCAATATGGTAATTTTTACAATAGTTGAAGGTATAGTTGGCTTGTTGATTATGTTTGGTTTGTTTACCCGAATGATGAGCATTGGCGTGTTTGGTTTGGCAATGGGCATCCTTTTAGGCTCGGGCTGGATTGGCACAACGTGTCTTGACGAATGGCAAATAGGGATTTTAGGAATAGCTACAGGTTTTGTTCTATTCTTAACAGGAAGTGGAAAATATTCGTTGGACAATTACCTGATTAAAACTAATGTTTCAATAAGCAGAAAGAAATGGTTTGCTTGGCTTGGTTCTGGCGTCATTCCCATTAAGGACAGTATTTTCCCTAGAGTAGTATTAATAGGGTCCATATTCATTCTTGGGATGACCTTAATGACCAATCAGGTATTTCACGGTGGTGTTTGGGGCACACTTCACAATAAGTCCGTAAAACCGAAACTGGAAATTACGGAAGGAAAAATTGAAAATTCCACACTTTCTTTTGATGTGTTTAGAACAGAAGGCGTTGATGTTTATGGGTCTTGGGTTATAGCAATTGAGTTAGTTGATAAAAACAATAAATCCGTTTTGAAATATGCACAAGAAGACCTAGCGCAACTAAATAAGAAGAGTATTTATAATTATTATGTTGCTAAAATAAAACCAGGCACACATAGTTTGATAGTTCCTTTGGGTGCCAAGGCTAGGCTGCATTTGGAAAGTGACAACTTGACCCACTTAAACAAAGGAAGCTATACCTTGAGGCTCACCGACATAAGTGGCGCATTTTGGGAGCATGACATTGTAAAGTCTTAGTAGACAAACAACCTTAAATTAAAAAAGACTTTCTGAAACGCGATGGGTACATTTTATCTAGCATTGCACGTTTTCAGGGAGTCTTTTTAATATGATGCATGCTATTCACCTAAAAACAGACAGCTACATCTGGTGTTAGATACCTTATAAGGCTTGATCCATAATGTCCTGTACCACTTCGGGATTCAATAAGGTACTAATATCCCCTAGATTAGAGGTGTCTTTTTCTGCTATCTTACGCAAGATACGTCTCATGATCTTTCCACTTCTGGTTTTGGGAAGGCCTTGTGTAAACTGAATTTTATCTAATTTAGCTATGGGTCCAATATGTTCTGTAATGATCTGGTTGATCTCCTTGCGCAAATTATCTGGATCCCTACTTTCTCCGGTATCCTTTAATATTACA
Organism: uncultured Xanthomarina sp.; assembly: GCF_963971605.1. Classification (NCBI taxonomy): domain Bacteria; kingdom Pseudomonadati; phylum Bacteroidota; class Flavobacteriia; order Flavobacteriales; family Flavobacteriaceae; genus Xanthomarina; species uncultured Xanthomarina sp. Next base: position 17,325 of record NZ_CAXATZ010000035.1, on the reverse strand, counting down.
TAACCATAAAGCGCATTCCCTTTTACATCGTGAGGGAATCCTACAATGGCAGATTCTGAAACGGCTGGATGCTCGTTAATAGCATCTTCAATTGGTGCCGTACCTAGGTTGTGACCAGATACAATAATCACATCGTCTACTCTGCCTGTTATTCGGTAATAACCAACCTCATCTCTTAAAGCACCATCTCCAGTAAAGTATTTACCTTCAAAAGCTGAAAAATAGGTATCCTTATAACGCTGATGGTTGCCCCAAATGGTACGTGCCATACTAGGCCAAGGGAATTTAATACACAAACGACCTTCCACCTGATTGCCTTTAAGCTCCTGGCCTGTTTCATCCATCAAGGCAGGTTGGATGCCTATAAAAGGTAAGGTGGCATAGGTAGGTTTTGTAGGTGTTACATAAGGAATGGGCGTAATCATGATGCCTCCTGTTTCGGTTTGCCACCAGGTATCCACCAAAGGGCTTTTCTTTTTCCCCACATTATCGTTATACCAATGCCAAGCCTCTTCGTTTATAGGCTCACCAACAGACCCCAAGACTTTTAAAGAGCTTAAATTGTATTTGTCCACCAACTCCGACCCTTGTTTGGCTAGAGCCCTAATGGCGGTAGGAGCCGTATAGAACTGGTTCACTTTGTGCTTATCCACGATGTCCCAAAAGCGTCCAAAATCCGGATAATGTGGCACCCCTTCAAACAGCACCGAAGTAGCGCCATTGGTTAAAGGCCCATACACAATATAACTGTGTCCGGTGATCCAGCCAATATCTGCCGTACACCAATACACATCGTTTTCCCGATACTGAAAGACATTTTTAAAGGTATAGGCCGTAAAAACCATATAACCTGCTATGGTATGCACCATGCCTTTTGGTAGCCCAGTAGAACCAGAGGTATATAAAATAAACAAAGGGTCTTCGGCTTTCATCAATTCGGCTTGACATTGGTCTGAAGCAGCATCTAAAAGAGGTTGCAACCATTCGTCACGACCTTCTTTCATAGAAATATCACTAGCAATACGTTTTACCACTAAAACGCTTTCCACACCAGGACATTGTTCCAAGGCATCGTCTACAATGCCTTTTAAATCTATTGTTTTGGCTCCACGATAGGAACCGTCGGCTGTGATGACCATCTTGCAATCGCAGTCGTTAATTCGGGTTGCCAAAGCAGTAGAAGAAAAGCCGGCAAATACCACAGAATGTATGGCTCCAATTCTGGCACAGGCCAAAACAGCAATGGCCAGTTCTGGGATCATGGGTACGTAAATACAAACCCTGTCGCCTTTTTGGATGCCTTTTGACTTTAACACGTTTGCCATTTTATTCACCCGATGATACAGTTGTCTGTAACTAATGTGCTCTGCCCCCTCTTCGGGATTGTTAGGCTCAAAAAGAATGGCTGTTTTGTCGCCTCTGGTTGCCAGGTGCCTATCTATACAATTTTCTGTAATGTTCAATTCGGCTCCTTCAAACCAGCTTACTTCGGGCTTGTTAAAATCCCAACGCAATACGTGATTCCATTTTTTACGCCATAGAAAATGTTCTTCGGCGACTTCTTCCCAAAAGTTCTCTGGTTCCCGAACCGATTTTCTATATACTTGATAATATTCCTCTAAATGTTTGATGTGGTAATTACTCATTGTTTTTTGGTTTACTGTCGCGATTTGAAGTGTTTGGGTTTAAAAACCGTTATTGTTTGTTTTCGTTTTCAAGTCTTCTAAAATACAATTTTATTTCTTTAGTGACCCTTGGTGCCAAGATTAAAGTTGCTGTCATGGTTGGGATGGCCATTAAGGCAAAAAAGCCATCAATTAAGTTAATCATCATTGCCAAAGAGGTTGTTGCTCCCATGATGATACTGGCAATATATAGGTAATTATAGTAATGTTTATGGTCTGCCCCAAAGAGAAAGGACATGCACTTGGTTCCATAATAGGAGTATGAGAATAAAGAAGAAACGCTAAATACAGTGATACAGAGCAGTAACAAATATGTTCCTATTCCAGGCATGGCCTCAGCAAAAGCCGACGCTGTTAAACTCACTCCATTGGCATTTGTAGATTGCCAGACGCCTGTTACCAAAATAGCCAAAGCCGTTAAGGTACAAACCACCAAGGTATCTATGGCTGGGCCCAACATGGCCACCAAGCCTTCACGAACGGGTTCGTTGGTTTTGGTTGCCCCATGCGCCATTGGTGCTGTCCCGATTCCTGCTTCGTTTGAAAACGCACCACGTCTGATACCCAAAAGGATTAGACCACCAACAACACCACCCAGAAAAGAATCGCCTTTAAAGTTTGTGGCTGTAAAGGCATCTGTAAATATCATTAGGAAGTATTTTGGCACCACATCAATATTCACCATTAGAATAAAGAGGACCAACACAAAATAAAGCAGTACCATGCTGGGCACCATTTTGGAGGCCACTTTACTGATTCGGTTTAAGCCTCCAAGTATCACCATGGAGGTTACAATAACCAAAACTACGCCTATGATGAGATTGGAATTAAATCCGACTGCAACGCCATTGGGCTCCAATAAAATATCGTTAATGGCTTGTGTTAATTGATTCACATTAAAAACCGGCAATGCGCCAACCAAGCCACACAAACTAAAAAACACAGCCAATGGTTTCCATTTCTTCCCCAGTCCTTCGACAATAAAATACATGGGACCACCTTGAATGTTGCCATGACTGTCTTTTCCACGATACATAATCGCTAAAGAAGCGGTAAAAAATTTGGTACTCATGCCAACAACGGCACTGATCCACATCCAGAACACGGCTCCAGGACCACCAATGGAAATGGCCACAGCCACACCTGCTATATTCCCCATCCCAATGGTAGAAGACAAGGCTGTTGTTAAGGCTTGAAAATGTGTTATTTCACCAGCATCGTTAGGGTTGTTGTATTTGCCCCGTAATACCTGAAAAGCATGACCAAGATACCTAAAGGGTAAAAACCTGGAGAAAATAAGCAAGTACAAGCCTCCACCAATTAGCAGGAGCAATAAAGGCAAACCCCAAGCGTAAGATGCGAAGTCTGAAATAATTTGATTGAGTTGTTCCATTTCCTATTTTAAGCTCCATAAATGTATTAAAAGGAAATGACACTTAAAATCATTTTCAAATTATAATACATCATGACGCTTAGCAAATTGATTGGTTTCACCACGTTAAGTTTGGTAACCATTGGCTAGATATGTGGTTTAGTCGATTTTGACCCGAGGTTACCCCGAGGTAGACCCGAAGTAAACCCGAAGTAGACCCGAAGGAGCTACGGCTGAACCCCTAAGCAGGTCTTTATTTATAAGGGTTTAGAGCGGTTGCAAACAGGCATAACCTGTATTGACCTAATGAAGTGGACTTTGAAAGATTAAGATACTTTTTTTTTCTTAAAGTCCAAAAAAAAGTGGCCATTATTTAAGTTGTGTATAAAAAAATGACCCGTCCTAAAATAGCTTTATAGGTGGTTATTAGATACATTCTGACATTGTGATACAATACTACTTTTTAAACCTAAATTGATTGTACAGGTTCCATACACTCTCCATACATTCTCTATACATTATCCATACTTGAGCCATACTTAAGCCATATACCAGCCATTGAGGTGACCCGTTCTAAAATAACTTTACAGGTTTTAAAAAGAATCCAATACATTACTTGACAGCATTACATTGGCTTTTCAGTAACATTTTAGACCGTTTGTAAAGGATATACTTATGTTTAAAAAAAAAAGAGTCAAATAATATGACTCTTTTTTTTAAACTTATTTTATAGCTTGCATAAGTCTTATTCGCTTCCTTTAATAAACGCCTCCATAACCTCGTTACTCACACCTACATTGCTAAAGCCGCCATCGTGGAATAGGTTTTGTAAGGTCACTTTTTTGGTAAGATCGCTAAACATGGCAACCGTATAATTGGCACAATCCAAAGCTGTGGCATTTCCTAGAGGAGACATTTTATCGGCATAAGCAATAAATCCATCAAAGCCCTTTACGCCACTTCCTGCCGTTGTAGGTGTTGGCGATTGTGAAATGGTGTTCACTCGAACTGTTTTGTCTTTTCCAAAGAAATAACCAAAACTACGTGCTATACTCTCTAGATATGCTTTATTATCTGCCATATCGTTGTAATCTGGGAACACACGCTGTGCAGCCATGTAAGTTAAGGCTACAATACTTCCCCAGCTGTTCATAGCGTCTTTTTTATATAAGGTTTGCATAACTTTATGGAAAGACATAGCCGAAATATCGGTTCCTTTTTGGGTCCAATCATAATTTTGGTCTGTGTAAGCATTTCCTTTTCTAACATTGATAGACATTCCAATAGAATGCAAAACAAAATCCAATTTGCCCCCTAAAATCTCCATGGATTGTTCAACCAAATTTTCCAAATCTTCCAGGGATGTGGCATCAGCAGGAATAATTTGAGATCCTGTTTTTTCAGCCAAGGCATTAATTTGCCCCATACGCAAAGCTACAGGTGCATTGGTGAGTACAAAAGTACCTCCTTCTTCATGAACACGTTCGGCAGTTTTCCATGCAATGGAATTTTCATCAAGCGCTCCAAATATAATTCCTCTTTTTCCTTTTAATAAGTTGTATGACATATCGCTAGTTATTTTTGTTTGGTGTTACTTTCTTTAAAAGTCAAAGTTAATAAAACTTTAATCTTAAATCTTAAACTTTTTCTTTTTTTAATTGAGCAATTGCTTGGCATGTGCCATGGCAGATGAGGAAATTTCAACACCTCCCAACATTTGTGCTATTTCCACCAAACGTTCGTCGTGATTTAATTTTTTTAGGTTTGTAAGTGTTACCTGATCTACATCTTCCTTAAATACTTTAAAATGGGTATTGCCTTTTGCTGCAATTTGTGGTATGTGGGTAATGGCAAATACTTGCATGTACTGACTCATTTGCAACATGATTTGTCCCATTTTATTTGAAATTTCCCCTGAAACCCCTGAGTCTATTTCATCGAACATAATGGTTGGCAACTGTTTGTATTTGGAGAGAATGGATTTAATGGCCAGCATGATCCTAGACAATTCGCCTCCCGAAGCTGCTTTTTTTAACTCATTGAATTGCCCTCCTTTGTTGGCAGTAAACAAAAAGGATAATTCGTCCTTACCATTGGCGTAAAAGGTGTCGCTGTATTTCAAGGACATCTTAAACTTGGCATTGGGCATGCCTAAATCCCGTAACATAGTTTCCAGCTGATTTGACAATTCTGGAATGGCTTTGGTTCGGTTATCGTGCAACTGCTTGGACAGTTTGTTTAGAGCGTTCTTTTGTTGTTGTAATTGGTTTTCTTTTTTCTGAATGTTTTCATCCAGGTTTTCTGTTTCTGATACCTTGTCCGTGAGTTGATCTTTGATTTGTATCAATTCTGAAACCGAAGAAACTAAGTGCTTCTGAAATAGATTGTTAAGCAATGACAATTTGGAACTTACCTTTTCCAAACGTTCTGGGTCTGCATCCAATTGGTCCTGAAGTTTTTCCAATTCAGCATACACATCGTCCAATTCAATCAAACTGCTTTCAATTCTTTCATATAATCCTTGATATTTAGCAGCATAAGGCCCTATTTTCTTAAAATTGCCCTTTAGTTGGGACAACACAGAGAGCAAGCCTATCTCCTCTTCACTGAACACTTGAGAAGCATGCGATAAGGTTTCCCTAATTTCCTCAACATTACTAAGGGTTTCGAGTTCCTCTTCAAGAGTTTCCAATTCGCCTTCCACCAGATTGGCCTCGGTTAATTCTTTTAATAAAAAGGAATTATAATCATACTCCTTGATAGCTTCAGCTTTAAATTTCATCAAGGTGTCCAATTCTTTTTGAATGGTTTTAAACTCCTTGAGCTGAATGGCATAGTCTTTTAACAAGGTGTCATTACTGGCCAAGGCGTCTATTATTTCAAACTGAAATGCATCGTCCACCAACTGAAGGGTTTCATGTTGGGAGTGAATATCTATCAGTTGTTCGCCCAAAAGTTGGAGCGCAGTTAGGTTTACTGGAGAGTCGTTAATAAAGGCTCGGGATTTTCCTGTTGGCAAAATTTCCCTTCTTATGATGGTTTGTGGTTCATAATCCAGATCGTTTGCCTCAAACAAGCTTTCAAGTTTGTAATTGGTAACATCAAAAACAGCCTCTATGATACATTTTTTAGAAGTGTCCTTTATACTGCTCAAGTCTGCCCTTTTTCCCAAAATTAAGGACAAACCTCCCAATAAAATGGATTTTCCGGCTCCAGTTTCGCCAGTAATAATAGAAAAACCTTGGTTAAATTGCACCTGAAGGCTATCTATTAAAGCATAATTTTTTATGGATAAAGAAGTGATCAATGGTATTTCTAGAATTTAGGTTAAAGGTAAGTAATTTCAAGAAATGTTATGTCTAAATATCACATTTAAGGACTAAAATATCAGTACTTGATATTTCGCCATTGACTGGAATACATAGGTGCCACATTGTTAAGTGCATCCACAAGTTTATCGATGCTCACACTAGGTCCAGAGCTAAAGATATCTTGAATTTCGTCGGCCTTGGCATCAAAAAAAGTTCTCAGGATAAACGAGTTGGGCCTCACTCTATTCATGGCTTCCAAGCTTACCAAAGCATTCGCAATATTAGATTTGGCTTGTTTTTGGTCTTGGTGCATGAGGTCAAGACCATTTCTATGATATTGGTACATAACCTCCCTGTAAGCTTCAAAGGTTTGAGATAACATATTATCCACCAACACATATCTGGATTGTGTGCCATCGCTTAGTTGCCAACCTTTACTGTTCTGACCTTGGGAATAATTTACAATATTTTGAGCTTGTTTGAAATAGGTATCACCTCCATTAAGTTCAAACGTGTCAGCGTCAATCCCTAAAATCATATATACATGAAAAGCCAGTACAGAAATTAGATTGGATTCAAAAGCATTGGGATTGTAAACCATGTTTTGAAATTCCAGATACCTAAACGTAAAATCCTTATCGTTTACGTTATGAACAGGTGTGGTATAAGAAGACCCATAAACAGGTCTGGAAGATTGTACTTGTATGGTGGCATTGAACACATCTCCAGCATAATCGGTTACATTAATGTACATGGAACACTCTATACGTTCTTGGTTGGTAAACTCCTTATTGGTCCATTTTGTGGTGTTTACAAATTCAAAAATTTGCTTTTCCAAGGTTTTGAATACAGGCAAATTGCTATTACCAGTTTGCTCTGCATTAATCACTACGTTACAGTTTAACTCCTGTGCGTAAGTTGCAACACTACTACACCATATTAAAAATACTAGAATCCTACCCATGCAATTGTTTTATAATTTCGTTTAGAAGGTCTTTTGCCACTTCTGCTTTCGACTTGAGTTTATATTCGGTAACCGTATCTTTATTATCGATAATGGTTACTTTATTGGTATCGGTTTTAAAACCTGCGCCTTTATCTTGTAACGAATTTAATACAATTAAATTTAAATTCTTCTTTTTTAGTTTTGCTTTTGCATTTTCAAGTTCATTTTCCGTTTCTAAGGCAAAACCAACCAATAATTGCTTTTTCTTAATGACACCTAAGGAGGCTAAAATATCCTTTGTTTTTTCCAACTGTAATGTTAACGTGGTATCTGCCTTTTTTATTTTCTGATTGGCTATTTCTACTGGTTTATAATCTGCAACAGCTGCAGCTAAAACAGCTATGTCCATATCTTTAAAATACTTATGGGTTTCTTGATACATCTCTTCTGCTGAAGTTACCGAGACAACCCGTATCAGGCTATGGGCAATGGACAAGTGTGTTGGACCCGAAATTAATATAACTTCTGCTCCAAGATTTGCTGAAGCTTTAGCGATTTCAAAGCCCATTTTTCCACTGGAATGATTTCCTATAAATCGCACAGGATCTATAGCCTCGTAAGTTGGTCCAGCAGTAATGAGTACTTTTTTACCACGTAAAGGCAATTTCTTTAATATATCGTTTTCCATAAAGGAAAGGATATCTTCAGGTTCAGCCATACGTCCTTCCCCTATCAAACCACTGGCCAGTTCGCCACTGGTTGCTGGAATGATAGTGTTTCCATAGGATTCCAGTTTTTCAAACGATTGTTTGGTGGTTGGATGTTTGTACATATCCAAGTCCATAGCTGGAGCAACATAAACAGGACATTTTGCAGAAAGATAGGTTGCCAACAATAAGTTATCGCAAACACCATTGGCCATTTTGGACAAGGTGTTTGCCGTAGCAGGAGCAATAACAAAAACATCTGCCCAAAGACCCAATTCCACATGGTTGTTCCATAGCTCGCTGTCCACATCGTCCACAAAAGTTGAATGTACAAGGTTTTTGGATAAGGTGGAGAGTGTTAACGGCGTAACAAAATCTTTTGCAGATGGCGTAATTACCACTTTAACATTGGCCCCAGCTTTTATAAACAGCCGAACCAATGAAGCAGATTTATAAGCAGCAATACCAGCACTAATGCCTAAAAGTATGTTTTTGCCGCTTAGTATTGACATATTATGCTTTTGTGTCTTCTTCTGTGTTTCTGTAGTAAATTTTACCATCTAACCATTCCTGCACTGCCAAAGCGTGAGGTTTAGGTAATTTTTCGTAAAATTTAGAAACTTCTATTTGTTCCTTGTTTTCGAAAATCTCTTCCAGACTATCGTTAAATGTAGCAAATTCTTCAAGCTTTTCTATTAATTCTTTTTTGATTTCAGAATTAATTTGCTCTGCTCTTCTAGAAATAATAGAAATAGACTCATAGATGTTTCCAGTGGCTTCGTCTATTTTATTTCTATTGTAAGTAATGGTATTAACAGGAGCTTTGATTTTTTTTAAATCCATTGTATTGTATTTAGCTTTTAGTACTGTATTTTTCCAATTCTTTGGTAACGTCTTCCAACATTTTGTTGGCGTCTTCCATACGCTCAGAATTGCTGTAATTTTTTTTATAGTTATTATAGTGCGCTTTTACACTTTCCAAACGATTTTGTCTTTTGGATTCAATACTGTTCATTGCCAAATGATAAGCTGAATCCAGTTTGTAGTAATAGGCATCTTCCCTAAAGCTAGAACCCGGGAAATCCAATATAAAATTATCGAACGCTTTTATCGAGGCATCATAATCCCCTGTATAACCAGCAATTTTATTGTATTGCTTAGCAATTTCAAAGGCTTTTTTCTCTAACTTAAAATCCAGTTCCTGAACCAATTTACTGGCTTCCGGTAAAAACTCCGATTCCGGATAAAGATTTATAAACCCTTGTAATTTTTCTATGGCATCCCTAGTTTCTGTTTGATCCTTGGAATAAACAGGAGATAACATATAAGCACTTTTTCCACTTAAAAACGCAGCTTCTTCCACTTTTTCACTTTGAGGGTAAGCCGAAGCAAATCTCTCAAACTGATAACTTGCCAGATAGTAGTCCTTCATTTCATAAAAAGACTTGGAGTACAGGAACATAAGCTTTTCGGCTTGAGGCTTTCCTCTATAATTTGGAACTATTTGAGCAAACAATTTATTTGCTTTGGCAAATTTCCCTTTGTTATACATTTCTTCACCAACTCTAAATTTCTCTGCAATATCTGGTTTTTTCAGTGCTTGTTGATATGGACTGCAAGAACTTAAAACAGTGAATGTTATAAATAAATAAAAAAGTTTCTTCATAATTTTTAAACAGGAGGCAAAATTAAGCTATTATAATGGATTTTAAAAATATTATTTTCAGCTAAAATAATTGCTTAAACAGGCTTTATATCAGGTTTAAGTATAATTTAACTTTTTTAAAATGTATTTACAAAATGGTCTATCTTTGTTTTTAAGGCATTTGAAGCTACCACAAGTGGTAATCTTACAGTATCCTTACACAACTTTAAACGCTCTAAAACAGCTTTTATTCCTGCTGGATTGTTTTCAGCAAAAATTAAAGAGATAATATCCAAAAACTGATAGTGAAGATTATAGGCCTCTTTAGCATTCCCTTCCAAGCCTAAATGAATCATTTTTGAAAACTTCTCCGGAAAAGCCTGACCAATTACCGAAATAACTCCTGCACCACCTGCTAGGGTTACAGGCAAAGCCAAATCGTCATCTCCTGAGATGATTAAAAAATCTTCTGGTTTATTTTTTATTAATTGAAAATATTGCGACATATTTCCTGCAGCTTCTTTTATACCTACAATATTATTGCATTCTGTAGCCAATTTGATAACTGTTTCCGGTAACATGTTAGACGCCGTTCTGCCTGGAACATTGTATAAAACAATAGGTTTGGGCGATGCCAAGGAGATGGCTTTAAAATGTTGATAAATTCCTTCTTGGGTTGGTTTGCTGTAAGCAGGAGAAACAGATAAAATAGCAGTTATGTGTGAAAAATCGGTAGAATTGATTTCTTCAATTAACTGCGCTGTATTGTTTCCTCCTATACCCAAGACCAAAGGCACTCTGTTGGCATTTGCGGTCACTATGGTATCGATAACAGCTTTTTTTTCTTCTTTGGTTATGGTAACACTTTCTCCGGTTGTGCCACTTATTACTATATAATCTGTTCCGTTTTCAATATTGAAATTTACAATTTTGGCAAGCGCCTCATGGTCTATGCTTAAGTCTTCCTTAAAAGGTGTTACAATTGCTATCCCCAGACCAGTTAATTTGTTTTTCATGTGTTAAATTTGTTTAGTACTTTTAAGTACTTGGTTAATTCAGCCTTAAAAGCTTCAATGTTCGTTAATTCTGTTTTAATTATCAAATCGTTAAAGCGCTTGTCCAATTGAAAAATCCCAACCTTAAAATGGGCTTTGGAAGCTGCAGTTAAATATTTCAACTCCAAAACATCCTTGGAATAATAGCTTATCAATACATCAAATTCCGTATCCAAAAAACCTTGCAGTTCCACATTGTTAATTTTACCGTTCCAGGTAAAATCTTTAGGGTTGAAACAGGTTTCCCAGGAATAAGTCACTTCTTTTTTTGATGTTGTAAACGCAATGATCCTTAACTTATTGGGTCTAATTTGTAAAGCTGTGGCTATGGTTTTAATGGCTTCCAAATCTTGGGTTTCATCAGCATTTATAATAATTCCCATGCTTTCAATTTTATTGGAATTAAAATCTGCTTCCCGATTGTTTAAAATACTATTTAAATTCTTTTTAATAGATTTTTCTTTTAAACCCTTTAAAATCATTATATCTTTATACTTTGTTACAAAGGTAGTAAAAGTACACACAAAAAATTATTAAAACCCAGATGTTTCATCATGAATTTTAAGCCTTTATTTACGCTTTTTTTTATAGCTTTCATGTTTTCTTGCAAGCAAGAAACGCAACACTTAACAAGAATTGAAGGCAAACAAATTGCCATTACAGACAGCTTGGAAACAGATGCTGGTATTGAAGCTTTTGTCAAGCCTTACAGGGAACACATAAACAAGGACTTGGACAGTGTTATAAGTTATGCTGTAGCCACTTATTCCAAAAGCGATGGTGAACTTAACACTGCCATTGGAAACTTATTTGCCGATGTGATTTACGAACAATCCAATCCCGTTTTTAAAAAACGAACCGGAAAAGATATTGATATGGTCCTGGTAAACCATGGTGGTATCCGTTCCATTATTTCCAAAGGTGATATTACCACCAGAACAGCTTTTGAAATCATGCCTTTTGAAAACAGCGTGGTGGTTGCTGCCATTAAAGGATCGCAGGTTAACGATTTAGTCGATTATTTAGTTGCTGCGAAAAGAGCACATCCTATTTCAAAATTAAATCTAACAGTCGATACAAACTACCAATTGGTTGATGCCAGAATCAATAACAAATCCATAGACACGAGCAAAATTTATTATGTGGCCACAAACGATTATTTGTACAATGGTGGCGATGGGATGGATTTTTTTAAGCCCAGCGACAGTCTGTATATCTTAAATTATAAGATTAGAAATGCCTTATTGGATTATTTTTACAAAACAGACACTATTAATCCAGTGATTGATGATAGATTTATAAAATTAGACCAATAAGCATCCAAAATATTTTCAAAGCCCATGAAAAGAAGAGATTTTATTCAGCAATCCACAGCCGCAACAGCCTTGATAACTTTGGGAGGACTTACCTTACCGTCGTTTACAGCTGCCAATGCAAGCAAGCACATTACCATTTTACACACCAACGATGTCCATAGCCATATAGATCCATTTGGTCCTGAAGATGGCAGAAACCCAAATAAAGGAGGGATTGCTAGAAGAGCCAGTTTGGTTCAGGCCATTCGAAATGAAAACACCAACACTTTATTGTTGGATGCTGGAGATATTTTTCAAGGCACGCCATATTTTAATTATTATGGTGGTGAACTGGAATTTAAGCTCATGAGCAAATTAAAATATGATGCAGCCACGATTGGGAATCATGATTTTGATAATGGGATTGATGGACTGTATGCCCAATTGCCACATGCAGAGTTTGATTTTCTTTCCGCCAATTACAATTTTTCAAATACCATTTTGGACACACATGTAAAACCATACAAAGTGTTTATAAAAGATGGCATTAAAATAGGTGTTTTTGGTGTTGGGATTAAATTGGATGGCTTGGTATTAAAGAACCTGTACAAAGAAACCGTTTATTTAAACCCTATTGAAATTGCCCAGGACATGAGTCGTATCCTTAAAGAAGACGAACAGTGCGATTTGGTGATCTGTTTATCGCATTTAGGCTATAATTACAGTAACGACCCAGAAAAACCTAGCGATTTAAAACTTGCAGAAAAAACAAAGCATATCGATTTGATAATTGGTGGCCATACCCATACCTTTCTACCCAAACCAACAATCACCAAAAATGCTGAGGGTAAAAACACCCTTGTAAACCAAGTAGGTTGTTATGGAATTAATTTAGGACGTATTGATTTTTATTTTGATTCCGACAGAAACAAAACAGCCAACGGAACTTCCATTATTGTCTAGATAGTACCAAGCTTGTATCTTCTGTTTCCAATGCTTTAGAACTGCTTCGTTCCAAGACCAATTGTTTTTTGCGCAGTCTGTTCTCTCCTATCATGAAATTGAACAAGAAGAACAGGCCTATTATATGCAGCACATGGTCCAACATTACAAAACTCCAATTGTAGATATAATAATTGCTTATATAGTGCAGCACATCAGAAAACACAAAACACAAGGTAGTAAACAAAAACAAAATGGACTGTTTGGTATCTGCATTTAAATAAGCCACAAACGACATAAAGGTCAAAGCTATTAAAGACACACTTTTTAAAGCAAACAGATTCACTTCTGTTGCATCTATGATGAGTGTTTTTAAAATTCCAAACAATTCATATAAAAAATAAGAGTTTATGCTTACAACCACTAACAAATAGGTTGCTACAACCTTATCTATCCTAATACGCTTAAATTTGGATATAATGTACACAATAAGCGTGATATAACTTAAAAAATAGATGAAGCTTGAAAACTTCATTACGGAATTATTGGTCACAAATACCGAAGAAAAATCTCCAATAAAAGAGAGCAATAAAAAAACCACGAACACTAAGTTTACATACTTGTTTTTAATGTAATAAAACATAACAAAAACAGGAACTAACAAGGGTTTTGTAATTTGTAACAACAAACTGTTTTCACTATAGGAAGCAAAAACGTTTAACAAGATAAGTAAAAACAGAACGCATAAAAAAATTCTGTTATAACTAATTTTTAGCCATTCTTTCACGGTAAATAATCATAAGTAGGTTGACTCAAATATATACAATTACAACGATATTAACGTGCAGTTCATCGAAAAGTATGTTAAAATATTATCTAATAAACCTAAACAAAAAGAAAGAAAACCATAAAACAGAAGATAAGCCTCAGTTTTTTTAAGTAAACAACTTAAAGGTTTTTTCATTCCTGATTCTTGAATGAAAATAATAGAAACTAAAGGCCAATACAAACAGGATTGTAGAAGTAAAATTAAGCATGTCCTGATCCACTATATAAAAATAGGCTATTTGTATAAACTCCGAAAAAACAATACACAAAGACCCTAAAAAAAACAACAGGGACCTTTTGCTATCGTTATAAAAATAAGCTATGAGTGCAAAACTTAAGAGCAAAAGCATGACCACATTGTAAACCAATTCCACATACACCAAATAAGAATTGCTAAATACAGGGTCCACAATGTTTAAAAGCACATAAACGATATAAACATTCAACAAGCCCAAGACCAAAAGATGCAGCTTGTAGTTTTTAATCACTTTTTTTACGTTCAAACCTTTTACCACTTCAAATATCAATAAAATGTATGCAACAATATAAAGTGTGTTCCCTAAAATATAGTATGTGTCCAAAGCTTTGGTTGTATTTAGATAATATCCCATAAATGAAGATAGATCTGAAATGGAAAACAACACTAAAAACCAGGTAAAATAAGGCGATTTATTTTTTACGTTTATAAAATACAATAAGGTAAATAAAGGTACGATCAATGATTTTGATATAGCGGAAATAAAATATTCCTCTTGAAACTGAAACAGCGCAAAAGAAAAACATAGCAAGATAATAATAGCTATGAGAATGTTAGATTTAGTTAGATTCATAATCCATCATTTGAAAGCAAATATATACAACAAACACAATTAAACGTAAAAATAATACATTTTATCGATAAAATAAAGCTTATTTATAATAGTTTTAAATAATTTTATAAACCATTAAATCTGAAATATCACACAAAAACCACTAAGAGACTAGAATAGGTTTAGCTATCATTATTGCCTAAAATCAATATTCCTCATAATTATTAGCTGCATGGCTTTTAAACGTTATGGTGGCCGAAAAATAGAACATTAAAAAGGCACAAAGTTCCAATAAAATGGAAACTATACGGATTATGCTCATTTCTTCTGAAAGATAATAATAGCCTATCAGCAAAAATTCGAAAAAAGTCAAAGCCAAACATCCAGAAAACAAAAGCAAAGCTTTGTTGTTTTCATTCAACAGATAATTAAAAAAAGACATGCTTAACAAGCCTAACAAGATAATATTGTAAACATGTTCAAAAATCCTAACAAATTCAATGTGATCGGTTTCAAAAGTGATGGGATTGATAATTGTAGCCATCACAAAAACAATGTATATGTTCAATAAAGTCAGGACCGCAAAATGAATGGGGAATTTTTTAAGAATCTCTTTCATGTTCACTGTTTTATTCAATTCCAAAAATAAAAACACATACGAAAGCATGTACAGGCCATTACATAAAAAATACATGTGCTCGTTATAACTCTCCTGATCGAAAAAATTTATAATATCAGAAATGGAATAAGTAATTAAAAACAAACTGAGAAAAGTGGGTTTGTTTTTTACTTTAAAAAGATAAAACACAGTAACAATAGGTGCTATAAACATTTCTATTAAGAAGTCCTTACTAAAATCAAAAAATTCCAAAAGGACAAAATACGAAGCAAAAATGGTCATCTAAAAGTTGTGTCGTGGTTAGTTTATGTGTGCAAATATATCTAATAAAACACAATTAAACGACAATTAAAACACACTTTAACGACACTTAAATCAGGTGTTTCATTTACTGAAGCAAGTTTAAAAAATCCTGTTCTGAAATGATGTTTACCTGTAGTTTTTCGGCTTTCTCCCTTTTACTTGGTCCCATATTATCTCCTGCCACCACATAGTTGGTTTTACCAGAAATGGAAGAAGACACTTTGCCTCCATTATCCTCAATAAGTTTTTTTAATTCGTCTCTGGAAACTGTATGAAACACACCAGAAACAACAAATATATTACCTTCCAGTTTGTTGGTTTGATTGGCTAGTTTTTCTGCCGAAATTTCCAACTGTACACCAAATTTCTTTAACCTGTTGATAATCTCTCTATTTGTTTCCGAACTGAAAAACTCGACAACGCTCTCGGCAATCTTAACTCCAATTTCATCCACCAGAATCAAATCTTCATGAGAGGCATTCGCTAAAGCTTCGATACTTTTATAATGTTTAGCCAATTTTTTAGCAACTGTTTCTCCTACATATCGTATTCCCAAAGCATATAAAACCCGTTCAAAAGGCACCTCTTTGGACAGTTCGATTCCCTTAATTAAGTTTTCGGCACTTTTTTCTGCCATTCGTTCCAATGGGATTACCTGTTCTTTGGTAAGCTCATACAAATCTGAATAATCCTGAATCAAGCCTTCATTTACCAATAAGGCAACTGTTTCCCCTCCCAAACCTTCTATGTCCATGGCTTTTCTAGAAATAAAATGTTGTATCCTTCCAATAATTTGTGGTTTACACCCATTGTAATTAGGACAGTAGTGTTGCGCTTCCCCTTCGGTTCTTACCAGTTGGGTATGGCATTCGGGACAATTGGTAATATATTGGGTAGGCACCGAGTTTGCAGGTCTTTTACTCAAATCCACAGCTATAATTTTAGGGATGATTTCGCCACCTTTTTCAACAAAAACCTCATCGCCAACCCTAATGTCCAATTTTTCAATTTGGTCTGCGTTATGCAAGGAAGCCCTTTTTACGGTTGTTCCAGCCAGTTCTACAGGCTCTAAATTGGCTACAGGCGTGATGGCACCTGTTCTGCCAACTTGATAGGTAATTTCGTTTAACCTGGTTGAAACTTGTTCTGCTTTAAATTTATAAGCAATGGCCCAGCGTGGTGCTTTTGCTGTATACCCTAATTCTTCTTGTTGTTGCAAGTTGTTTACCTTAATTACCACACCATCGGTTTCGTAAGGTAGTGCATGTCTATGTTCGTCCCAATAGTTTATAAACTCCAAAACACCATCTATGGAATGTACCAATTTGGCAGCTTGTGGCACTTTAAATCCCCAGGAACGTGCTTTTTCCAAACCTTCAAATTGTGTTTTTATGTTTAAATTGTTTCCCACAATGCTATAGAGCAAACACTCCAAAGGCCTTTTGGCTACTTCACTGCTATCCTGAAGTTTCAGGCTTCCAGAAGCTGTATTTCTTGGATTTCTGTAAGGCTCCTCTCCTATTTCAATACGCTCTTCGTTCATTTTATGAAAGCCTTCAAAAGGCAGAACAATTTCACCACGAATATCAAATTTTTCGGGATAATCCCCTTGCAATTGCAAAGGCACGGATTTAATGGTTTTAACATTGGCAGTTACATTGTCTCCCTGAACACCATCGCCTCTGGTGACAGCCTTTACAAATAAACCGTTTTCATAAGTTAAACTTATGGAAGCACCATCGTATTTTAATTCGCAGGTAAATTCAAGGTTGCCATCCACCAATTTTTTAATTCGGGTTTCCCAATCC
>NZ_CAXATZ010000034.1:0-26570 GCF_963971605.1 uncultured Xanthomarina sp. | reverse complement strand
CAACATCAGATAAAAAGATGCTCCAATCCAGTGCAGAATCACCACCTCCAGAAATAACCACGCGTTTGTTTCTGTATTTTTCTGGATCTTTAATAAAGTATTCCACGCCTTTATCTTCAAAGTATTCAATATTGTGAATTAATGGCTTTCTAGGTTCAAAACTTCCTAAACCTCCAGCAATGGCAACTACTGGAGCTTGGTGTTTGGTGCCTTTGTTTGTAGTTACAATAAAGGTACCATCCTCTTGCTTGTCAATAGTTTCAGCACGTTCCCCAAGTGTAAAACCTGGCTCAAATTGCTTACATTGCTCCAAAAGGTTTTTGGTTAAATCATCTGCTAAAATTTCTGGAAAACCTGGGATATCATAGATAGGTTTTTTTGGATAAATTTCTGAACACTGTCCTCCTGGTTGTGGTAAAGCGTCTATTAAATGACATTTTAATTTTAGTAATCCTGCTTCAAAAACGGCAAATAAGCCTGTTGGACCAGCTCCAATAATAAGAATATCTGTTTTAATCATGAATTGTAAATTTCAAGAGACAAAGTTATTATTTACTTTATTAATTAAATGTGACAAAAGTCACATTTAAGGTTTTTTAATAATTTAAGCGTCTATATTAATAACTTGTTCTATTTGAGGTGCATACTTTTTAATGGTCATTTCAACGCCAGACTTAAGGGTCATTTGGTTTACACTGCAACCTACACAAGCACCTTGCAGTTGTACTTTAACCAGCTTATCATCCTCTATGGATAGTAATGAAATATCACCACCATCACTTTGTAAAAACGGACGGATTTCGTCTAGCGCTTTTTCAATGTTCATTTTAAGTTCTTCTGTAGTCATAACCTATTTCTTTACGGCCGAACATCCAGCCATGGTTGTAATTTTTATCGCTTCGGTTGGTGGCAAATTGGTATTGCGTTTTACCACTTCTTGAACCACTTGTTGTGTTAAGGTCTCAAAAGCCTCTTCTAAAGGCGTTGCTGTTTGCAAAGCAGCAGGACGACCTACGTCTCCAGCTTCACGAATGCTTTGAACCAAAGGAATCTCTCCTAAAAATGGAACATTTAAATCGTTGGCCAAGTGTTTGGCTCCTTCCTGTCCAAAAATATAATACTTGTTATCTGGTAGCTCTTCTGGTGTAAAGTAAGCCATGTTTTCAATAATTCCCAATACAGGCACATTAATGCTTTCCTGTTGGAACATGGCAACACCTTTTTTAGCATCTGCCAGAGCCACATTTTGAGGTGTGCTAACTACAACAGCTCCAGTTATTGGTAAGGATTGCATGATACTTAAATGAATGTCTCCTGTTCCTGGAGGTAAATCTATGAGCATAAAA
Source organism: uncultured Xanthomarina sp. (assembly GCF_963971605.1). Lineage (NCBI taxonomy): Bacteria > Pseudomonadati > Bacteroidota > Flavobacteriia > Flavobacteriales > Flavobacteriaceae > Xanthomarina > uncultured Xanthomarina sp. The sequence goes on along the minus strand of NZ_CAXATZ010000034.1, from coordinate 25,224 downwards.
TCCAATTCTCCCCAATGGGCATCGAAAATCATTTGATTTAAGGCTTTGGCAGCCATAGGACCTCTCCATACTACTGCTTGGTTAGGTTGCGTAAAAAACCCTATGGACAGTATTTTTACACCATAATTCTCAACCGGCTTCATTTTGGATTTTCCTTCAATGTTTACGGCCAAAGGTTTTTCGTTTTCAACTTGAAACATCATGGGAACTGAAGGTCCATAAATATCGGCATCTAAAACTCCCACTTTAAAGCCCATTTTAGACAAGGTCACAGCCAAATTGGCAGTGACTGTAGATTTTCCCACACCACCTTTTCCAGAGGCTACGGCTATAATGTTTTGAATACCTGGAATCTGTTTTCCTTTAATAACATTAGGAGCAGATTTTGTTGGCGCATCAACTTTTACGTTTACCGTAATTTTAGCTTTTTCATAAACCAAATCGTGAATGGTTTTCATAATCTCGACTTCAGTTTTCTTTTTGGCTTGTAGGCTTGGGTTGTTTATGGCAATATCAACAATAACCTCATCGGCAAAAGTCACAACGTTTTTTACTGCGCCACTTTCCACCATATTTTTTCCTTCTCCAGGTGCCGAAATGGTTTCAAGCGCTTTTAATATGTCTTGTTTGTTTAATTTCATGGTAAACTATATCTAAAAAAACAGTCCATAAAACAGATATTTTTGTCCTATTTTATATGACTCATTTTTAATTATTAAGAATCATTCTAAAATGCAAATATACAGCGAATAGTTTAGAATTTGAAAAAGTTTAATTGAAATGATTGATGTTTGGATTTGGTTTCGTTATTGTATTGTGGATTTATAATTATTTCCTGATTTTTCAAGAACTTACAAATAATTACAATTCCTTAGAAGGATCCCAAAACACCTCCTCAAAATTCTGAATTTGATTGTCTGTTACTAGAACACCTTCACTTTCCAAGAGTTGCTGCATTAAATTGGTGCCTTCAAAATGATGTTTTCCCGTTAGCAACCCCTTTCTGTTTACCACACGATGTGCTGGAACATCTTTATTATGCGAACCATTCATGGCATAACCAACCATTCTGGCGCTTCTTGCTGCTCCAAGATACTTGGCTATGGCTCCATAACTGGTTACACGACCATAAGGGATTTGTTTTGCCACTTGATAAACTTTGTCGAAAAAACTAAGTGTTTCTGTTTGCATGGAGCAATTAATAATATTTTCTAAGAATACTTATTAAGGTAATAATGGAAATTATTCCAGTAATGACACCTATAATGTAATTCATGTTTGTTTGCGAAGTTTCTTTGGTCTTTTTTATTTTGTCGAAAAAGAAAATATATACATATAAATTGGTAAAAGACCCCATGGCTGCTCCTGCAACATAGGTGGAAATTCCAGGTTTATCAAACGTCAACCATCCAAATGAAGCAATGGTAATGGTAATATATGCTTGAAAAGGTATGGGAAACATGTTGATACTGGACAAAAACATACCTTGAAAGAACCTGCTTCGCTTGCTTTTGGTTTCTAATTCTGTGTCTGGTTTGGATTGTTTTTTTGCAATAAGCAAAAAGTAAATGGTAATTAAAACAAAAATCACAAAAGCCACTTGCTGAAGTATATCTATTACATCTGGATGTTTGCTTAAATATCTGGCAAAAACTGTGGCAATAAGCGTTTGGAAGAGAAAAGTCAAGGAGGCTCCCAAAGAAAACATAATCCCTCTGGCATGACCTTCTTTCAAGCTAATTTTAGCAGCAGTCATGTTTAACAACCCTGGAGGAACTGCTGCTAAAAAAGCCACTAGCATGGCAATAAAAAAAAGGGCTGTTAAACTCAAAATTTACTTGATTTTAAATCGAATATACGTAATTGGTTTGTTTTGTTCTAAATATTGGCTCTCATAAAATGTTTGAATGCCAGTCACATCTTCTGGGCTGCCTTCCTGTTTATACACATTATGGTTGGCATAAAGCACCTCATGTCCTTCGCCATGGAGCAATCCAAGTGTGTAGCCATGCATAAACTCGCTATCGGTTTTTAAATTTACCACACCATCTGGTTTTAATATGTTTTTATAACGTTTTAAAAACCCTGAATTGGTCATTCTGTGCTTGGTTCGCTTATACTTAATCTGAGGGTCTGGAAAAGTAATCCAAATTTCATCCACTTCATTGTTTGCAAAAGCATCATCAACCAGTTCTATCTGTGTACGTAAAAACGCTGCATTTGGTAAACCTTCTTCCAAAGCTGTTTTGGCCCCTCGCCAAAACCTGGCCCCTTTTATATCGATACCAATAAAATTTTTATTTGGATATTTCTTTGCCAATGCAACTGTGTATTCCCCTTTGCCACAGCCCAATTCCAATACCAAGGGATTGCTGTTTTTAAAATAGGTTTTGTTCCAGTTTCCCTTTAAGGGAAATTGATTGTTTACCAATTCATCCCTTTTGGGCTGAAATACATTTTCAAACGTTTCGTTTTCCTTAAAGCGTTTTAATTTATTTTTACTTCCCACGTAATAAATTTTACAATTAAAATATCATTCGGTAAAATTAAGGAAATATATGCAAGTGGTAATATCCTTATCTTTGTTTTTACGTATATGAACAAACGAATTTTAGTTGCGCCTTTAAATTGGGGATTGGGCCATGCAACCAGATGCATCCCAATTATTGAAGCTTTAATCCAACAGCAATTCACACCTGTAATAGCTAGTGATGGTTATGCACTGGAGCTTTTAAGAAAAGAATTTCCAGGATTGGACAGTTTTGAGCTGCCATCCTACCACATTAGGTATGCAAAAAACAAGCATTTGTTTAAACTGAAACTCTTACAACGCGCACCCAAATTGCTTAACGCCATAAAAGCTGAAAAAAAAATTGTAAAACAGCTTATAGAAACAGAAAACATCCATGGCATTGTTTCGGATAATAGATTGGGAGTTTACAATAAGCTTGTTCCTTGCGTATTTATCACTCACCAACTACAGGTTTTAAGTGGGACTACCACATGGATTAGCACCAAGCTTCATTTAAAGGCTATGAAGCAGTTTAATGAATGTTGGGTTCCAGATTACCATGGCACTCCCAATTTAAGTGGCAAGCTTGGACATATGGACACAAACCAGATTCCTATAAAATATATTGGTCCAATAAGCAGGTTTGTAAAAAAAGAATGTCCTATCGAATATGAGGTGATGGTATTGCTTTCTGGTCCAGAACCTCAACGAACGTTACTTGAGAAAAAATTATTAAACATGTTTAAATTATTTTCAGGTTCTGTTTTATTTATAAAAGGTATTGTAGAGAAACACCAAAAAAAGGAGCAAATAAATAACATAACTGTTTATAATTTTATGACCAGTGACTTGTTGGAAACATCTTTAAACCAAAGCAAATTAATTATTTCAAGGTCTGGTTATACAACCATTATGGATTTGACCAAATTAAGAAAGCAGGCCTTTTTTATCCCTACTCCTGGGCAATTTGAACAAGAATATTTAGCTGAAAGATTGGACAGGCAAGGCTTGGCACCTTATTGCAATCAAGAAGATTTTGACTTAAAAGAGCTTGAAAGAGTAATTGATTATAAAGGGTTGAACGATTTTGGATATGAGTTAAACTACAAAAAACTATTCGGCCTTTTCAAGACTGAATGAAAACTCGCTTCCAACACCAAGTTCGCTCTCTACATAAATTTTTTCGTCGTGGGCTTCAATAATATGTTTTACTATAGATAGTCCTAAACCAGAGCCACCTTCTTTTCTGGAGCCACTTTTATCCACTCTGTAAAAACGCTCAAAAACCCTAGCTAAATTTGCTTCGGCAATGCCTTCGCCATTATCGGTTATCCGGACAATGACCTTATTTTTTATTAAATTTTCTATACTAATTTCTGTCGTGCCTTTTTCCCTTCCGTATTTTATGGAGTTTACAACCAGATTGGTTATGACCTGTTGGATACGTTCAAAATCGGCATTTACCAAAATGGGTTTGTTGTAATCTATATCAAAGGTGAGAGTGATTTTTTTCTTTGAAGCTTTCATTTCAAGAAGGTCGAAGACGCTTTTTATCAATTCAACAATATCAAAAGTAGTGATGTTCAGTCTTAAATCGCCTGCTTCAAATTTGGTGATCATATCTAAATCCTTTACAATATAGATAAGCCTTTCCACGCCTTTATTGGCTCTGTTTAAATACTTCTCCCTGATTTTTTTATCGTTAATGGCACCATCAATTAAAGTCAGCAAATAGCCTTGAACTGTAAATAGTGGCGTTTTTAATTCATGGGACACATTCCCTATAAACTCCTTTCTATAGGCTTCCCTAATCTTAAGGGATTCAATTTCCAATTTTTTATCTCTGGCATACTTATCAATTTCCTTGGTAAGTGTTGCCATATCGGTTGTGATTGGTTTTTTTGTTAAAGAGGTGGATTCCAACAAAGTTAGGTCGTCGTAGATTTTTTTTACACGTCTGTAAATAAAACGTTCGGCCCTATATTGAATAATAAAAAAACTCACAAAATAGCAAACTACTGCAAACAAAAGGATCAATAAAGTTAAGTTGCCCGTAGCAAACAAAAAAACACCCAATAAGAGTGTTGTTGAAACAGTAATATACAACGCTGTTTTAATAGCGAATTTATATGTTTTTTTAAGTTTCTGCATCAGTCGATAAACTTGTAACCTACACCTTTAACGGTCTTGAAGGATGTATCGCCTATTTTTTCCCGAAGTTTCCTAATATGCACATCTATGGTCCTCCCTCCAACAATCACTTCATTTCCCCAAACTTTATCCAAAATCTCTTCTCGTTTAAAAACTTTTCCTGGTTTGGAAGTTAATAAAGATAGTAATTCAAATTCTTTTCTGGGCAGGACTATATCCTTGTTTTTATAGGTGACTTTATAAGCTTCCCTATTAATAATGAGTTGGCCTATTTTCACTACTGCCTCTTCCACCTCATCGTCTTTAAAACGCCTTAAAAGGGCTTTTACCTTGCTTACCAGTAATTTAGGCTTAATGGGTTTGGTAATATAATCGTCTGCACCAGCATCAAATCCAGCCACTTGAGAATAATCTTCTCCCCTGGCAGTTAAAAAGGTAATTACGGTATTGTTCAGTTCTGGGATGTTCCTTATGTTTTCGCAGGTTTCAATCCCATCCATATCTGGCATCATTAAATCCAAGATAATCAACTGAGGTTTTTCCTTTTTAGCTTTTTTTATGGCTTTAATACCGTTTTCGGCAGTAATAACTTGGTAGCCTTCATTAGACAGATTGTAACCAACTATTTCCAAAATATCTGGTTCGTCATCAACCAAAAGAATTTTTATATCCTTTTCATTCATATAATTCGTGTTTCCATATTACAAGGTAAAGATACTATTATTGAGAAATATTTTAAGCTTAAGCACAGACAAATAACAATTAGGTAACACGAACCTTACATTGTTTTAACAACAAAAGCAGGTTTAACATTATTTTGGTACATTTTTTGACATTATTTAGTAACTTTATATAAATCCATTTTTTATGAAAAAGCAATACGTTTACATTCTAACATTGGCTATTGGCTTGCTCGCATTTAAGGGATTTGGCCAGTCTAACGATTTGGTTTTAAACGAGCCTTCGGATATTGAGAACCTTTCCATTTATCCCAATCCAGTAAGTACGGGAAAGGTCTATATTACTTCAAAAAACAATGCCCCAAAACACATTGAGATTTACAATGTTTTGGGTAAAAGCATCCTAACGGTTACCCTTTTACAAAAAGAGCTGAATGTTTCCAAGTTAAAAGCTGGGGTTTATATTATTAAGGTAACCGAAAACAACATTTCAACCACTAGAAAACTTGTTATTAGGTAATTATAACTTTTGTGTTATATAATTGTAAAATAGCCAATTAATTATGGATTCTAATTATTTTTAGTCAATAAATTCTTATATTTGCTAACCTAATTTTATATATACAAATAATCAATTATGAAAAAAATTTACTTTTTACTAATTACTTTTATTACAACTGCTTTTACATTTGGGCAAAATATTGCCGTAAATGGTGGTTTTGAAAGTTGGACTGGAGGAGTTGTAGATTCATGGACATCTGAATCTGGAACAACACTTACACAAGAAACTACAATTGTTGCAGAAGGATCTTCTGCCATAAACTTTGAAGTTACCACTGGCACACAGAGCAACACGGATTTTAGACAATCTGTACCTGTTCAAGCTGGTTTGGTGTATGATGTATCTGTACAAATCTATCAAGTAGACGCTTTAAGTCAAGCTAGGCTATATGCTGATGGATATCAAGGATATTCTGACGAAACTCTAGTGGGAGTTTGGCAAACATTAAGCTATGAATATACTGCAACCACTACTGGAAATGTTGATTTTGGTTTGCGTTTTTATGATGTGTCAGGTTTTGTGGATTCGTCTACGATAATTGCAGACGATTTTCAAATAGTTGCTCAATCTACTCCTAGTATTGCAGTTACTGCTCCAACAGATGGTGCCTTACTTTACACTTCTGATGTAGATGTTGAGATAAGTGTTCAAAACTTTGATATTCCAACAGATGGTCACATACATTACACAGTAGATGGTGGAAGTGTGATAATGAAATATGATACTAACCCAATAAATTTAACTGGTTTAGCTGCTGGAACACATACTGTAAACTTAGAGTTAGTGGATACCAACCACAATCCTTTAGGATCTCCAGTAACTACGTCTGTATCTTTTACAATTGCTGAAGTACAAACACTTCCTTTTTTAGAGTCTTTTGACTACACTGTAGGTGAAGCCTTAGCTAATCAACCTGCTTGGACAAATTACTTTTCTGGAGACGATGTACTTATAGAAGCTGGAAATTTATCTTATTCCTCTTTAAACGGCGTTGGAAACTCTATTTCTTTTGATGGTTCAGGAGCAGATCCTGTTGTAGATTTTACACCAACAAGTTCAGGAACTATTTACGCTTCTTTTATGCTTAAAGTGACCTCTATTGATGCAGCGCCACAAGATGGATATTTTGCTGTATTAAGAAATGATGGTGGAAGTTACGAATCAAGACTATGGATTTCACCAACAGGAGCATCAACATATCAAATTGGTATCAGTAATGGAGGTACTTTAACCCAAATTACATCTGGAACTGATTTTTCTGTTAATGATGAAATATTTATAGTTTTTAATTATGATATTGACAACGATACGGTAAACGCTTGGGTAAATCCTTCTTTGGGTGTGGCTGAACCAGCTGCTGATGTCTCTGAAGCTTCTACTTCATCTGGAAACACGTTCACCCAATTTTTAATTAGACAAGACTCTCCATCTGAAACTCCTGGAATTGTTATGGATGAATTGAGAATTGGTACGCAATGGGCAAATGTAACTCCTACAACTTTATCTGTAGCGAATGTACAAGCCAATCAATTTAGTGTATATCCAAACCCAACCTCTACAGGCTTTGTTAACATTAGCAGTAAAACCGACGATATTATTAACGTAGCTGTTTTTGATATTTTAGGAAAACAAGTATTGAATAACGTTGTAAACAACAATAGATTGGATGTGTCTACGTTAACAACAGGTGTTTACATTATGAAAATTTCTCAAAATGGACAAGTTATCACTAAAAAGTTAGTGGTGAAATAATTATAAAAAATTTACAATTTATTAAAGACTGGCTTAAATGTCAGTCTTTTTTTTATAGTATATTCGCCACTTCATTTACATTTTTAAACTCATATTTATCATGAAACACATTTACTTTTTATTTGTTACCCTATTTACTTTAACCACTACAGCTCAAAATGAGCTTAGCAATGCAAGCTTTGAAACTTGGACAGGTGGATTACCAGATGGTTGGAATGGATCTAGAACAAGCATTGCTTTATCTAACGTTTCTGAATCTCCTGATGCCCAAGATGGATCTGTCTCGCTTAATTTAGTGAATACAAGTACTTCACACAAACGATTTACTAATGTTGCTATTACAGCATCAAACGAGCCTTACAGGTTAACCTACTACGCCAAAGGCAATGGGGAAATTAGAAATGCATTTTACGATGGGAATTATTCTTCTTATGAAAGCTACACAGTTTTATCAACATCTAATGGTTGGACATTAATAACTTATGAGTTTACACCAACTGCTGGGGATTTAGAAGTGATTTTTTCTTTAAGAAGTACAGATGCAGCAGGTTTACTTATTGACAATGTAGAGCTAATAAAATCTGCTACTATTTCTACTAAAGATTATTCCTTTAACACGTTTTCAATCTATCCAAACCCAACATCTACAGGTTATGTTAACATTACCAGTAAGACCAACGATATTATTAACGTAGCTGTTTTTGATATTTTAGGAAAACAAGTATTGAATAACACTGTAAACAACAATAGATTGGATGTGTCTACCTTAACAACAGGTGTTTACATTATGAAAATTTCTCAAAATGGACAAGTTCTCACTAAAAAGTTAGTGGTGAAATAATCATTTATTAGTATAAATTTTAAAAGCGTTATCAAAATTGGTAACGCTTTTTTATTTTACATACTTTTGTTGAGACTTGATTTAATATGATAAACACAACAGACATTTTTCAATTACATTCAAAAGCCACATTCGAAGACATGGCTTTTAAAATTTTCAATTTTCAATTTGAAAACAATGTTGTGTACCGTTCCTTTTGCGATTTACTCTACATCAATCCTAGTGATGTGTGCTCTTTAAAGGAGATTCCCTTTCTCCCTATCCAATTTTTTAAAACGCATAAGATCTTGAGTTCTAATCAAGCCATAGAGAAAACATTCACCAGTTCTGGTACAACCGGAAACACAACCAGCAAACACCACATTACTGATTTAAAATTATACGAAAAAAGTTTTAATCAAGGCTTTGAACAGTTTTATGGAAATATAGAAGATTATACTGTTTTGGCCTTATTGCCAAGTTATTTGGAGCGTGATGGTTCTTCCTTAATTTATATGGTGGACGCTTTAATAAAACAATCCAAAAAACCTAAAAGTGGATTTTATTTAGATAACCTTTCAGAATTAAAAGACACGTTAATTCAGCTGGAAATTGCTAATGAAAACGTCCTGTTAATAGGTGTGTCTTTTGCCCTTTTGGATTTAATTGAACAACATCCATTTCAATTAAAGAACACCATAGTAATGGAAACAGGTGGCATGAAAGGCAGACGTAAAGAACTGGTTAGGGAAGAACTTCATGAGAGACTTAAAAAAGGGTTTGGGACAAAACAAATACACAGTGAATATGGCATGACTGAATTATTGAGTCAAGCTTATTCCAAAGGAAATGGTGTTTTTGAATGTTCCAAGACCATGAAGGTTTTTGCCAGAGATACTGAAGATGCCTTAACAATTTTAGATAACAATAAAACTGGAGGCATCAATATTATAGATTTGGCCAACGTAAATTCCTGCGCTTTTATTGCTACGCAAGATTTGGGTCGTGTATATAAAAATGGCAACTTTGAAATTATTGGAAGATTCGACAATTCTGACATTAGAGGCTGTAACTTGATGGCCTTATAAGTTTTAAGCACTAATTACACTAACTGAATTATCTAAAAAAAGGAATAAACCCGTTTATATAAAAAAGCAAAACGTCCCAATATTTTGGGACGCTTTTATTTTAAATCACTTTAATAATATAGGTGTTCTTTTTTCCTTTATTTAAGATGATATACTTGTTGTTTATTAAATCGTTAGCTGTAAGCTGGTAATCTTCTGTTACTTTTTCTTTGTTTACGGATACGGCATTTTCCTTTAATGCCCTTCTGGCTTCACTATTGGATGCCAAGAAATTTGTTTTAGCTGAAAGGGCTGCAATCATATCCAGGCCTTCATTTAAATCTGTTTGAGGGATTTCGGCTTGTGGCACTCCTTCAAAAACATCTAAAAAGGTCTTTTCGTCCAAGGTTTTGATATCATCTTTAAACGATTTACTAAACAGTATGTTCGAGGCTTTCTCAGCATTTTCAAAATCGGCTTTGGAATGCACAAAGGTGGTCACCTCTTCTGCCAAACGTTTTTGCAACAAACGCATATGTGGCATTTGTTTGTGTTCTTCCACTAGAGCTTCTATGGTTTCTTTATCTAAAAAGGTGAAAATTTTTATATATTTTTCGGCATCTTCATCGCTAGTATTCAACCAAAACTGATAAAATTTATACACAGAGGTTTTGTCTGCATCCAACCAAATATTACCACCTTCACTTTTTCCAAATTTAGAACCATCGGCTTTGGTAATCAAAGGGCAAGTCATTGCAAAAGCTTTGGCTTCCTTCCCTACATTCATACGTCTTACCAATTCGGTTCCTGTAGTGATGTTTCCCCATTGGTCACTTCCACCCATTTGCAACAAGCAATTGTAGTGTTTATGCAAATGGTAAAAATCGTAACCTTGTATAAGTTGGTAGGTAAATTCTGTAAAAGACATGCCTACATTGCCTTCTTCTCCGGAAAACCGTTTTTTTACCGAATCCTTGGCCATCATATAGTTTACTGTAATACGCTTCCCGACGTCTCTAGCAAAGTCTATGAATGAAAAGTTTTTCATCCAATCGTAATTGTTAACTAAAACAGGTGCATTTTCTTCTTTAGAATCAAAATCCAAAAACCTTGAAAGGACATTTTTAATTCCCTGTACATTTTTGTTCAATGTTTCTTCGTCCAGCAAATTGCGCTCATCACTTTTCCCTGAAGGGTCGCCAATCATTCCAGTGGCACCTCCAACCAAGGCTATGGGCTTATGACCTGCTTTTTTAAGATGAACCAATAAAATAATAGGAACCAAACTACCAATATGCAAAGAATCTGAAGTAGGATCAAACCCTATATAAGCAGTTGTGCTCTCTTTATTTAATTGTTCTTCAGTTCCAGGCATGATATCGTGTACCATACCTCTCCAACGTAGCTCTTCAACAAATTTATTGGTCATTATTTCTGTTTTAATATTTAATTGCGGCAAAGATAAAAATCAATGAATAATTACTCTCTCTTTATTAATAATTCTTTATTTTAGTTTCATGATATTAGTAACTGGAGGCACTGGATTGGTTGGTTCGCATCTACTGTACCAATTAACAACAAACAACAATCCTGTAAGGGCAATTTATAGGAATAAGAACAAACTCGCTTTAACAAAAAAAATCTTTTCCTATTATTCTGAAAACCCAGATATCCTTTTCAATAAAATTGATTGGGTTGAAGCAGATTTGTTGGACATTCCTCTTTTAACAGAAGCCTTTAAAGGAATAACACATGTTTACCATGCTGCTGCTTTTGTGTCTTTTGAACCTGATAAATACCACTTATTGAGAAAAACCAATATTGAAGGCACAGCAAACATAGTTAACCTAAGTATCGCGAATAAAATTGAAAAACTGTGTTATGTAAGCTCTGTTGCTACTATTGGCAGCGCTACAAGTAAAGATACTTTAAATGAACTTACGCTTTGGAACCCAGAAGCTGACAACAGTGTTTATAGTATCACAAAATATGGTGCAGAAATGGAAGTTTGGCGAGGCACACAAGAAGGTTTAGATGCTGTAATAGTAAATCCTGGTGTGATTATTGGTCCAGGAATCTGGAACTACGGAAGTGGGAATATCTTTAAAAAAGTTTACAACGGTTTACCCTTTTATACCAAAGGGGTAACTGGATATGTGGGTATAGAAGATGTTGTATTGCCTATGATGAAACTTATGGAGAGTCCTATTAAAAACGAACGCTTTATCTTGGTTTCTGAAAATTGGCCCTATAAACAATTTATTGACAAAATAGCAACTTCCTTAAATGTTAAAGCACCTTCAAAAAAAGCCAGTTCTTTGTTGTTGCAAATGGGCTGGAGATTGGATTGGTTGAAACACAAATTAACAGGAAAACGAAGACGATTAAGCAAACAACTGGTCCATACATTAAATTCTAAATCGGTTTACGGTAATACTAAACTAAAAAACCAATTGAACTATCAATTTAAACCACTTGAAAAAAGCATTACAGAGGTTGCTAGCATTTTTTTAAAAGAGCATTAATTATTTTCCAAGGTTTTAGTTGGGATAATGTCTTCTTTAATAAAGCCTTTATTTTTACGCTTGGATCGTTTTATGGAATCTAATTTTTTCTCTTCGTACTTTTCTTTTTCATACAGCACATTATACTTAGTTCTTAAAGTTTTTAAACTGTCGTTTACTTTATTAATAATTTCCTGATAATCGTTTATATAATATGTATAATAATTATTGCTGTTTAAAAACTGTAAACTGTCTATGTTATGTTTGTCATAAACATAAGGGTCTGGTACAATTCCATTTTTTTCCAGGATGGATTTGTTAATACCTTTTGCAGCATTCAACAGGGACACATCCAATAGAACCTCTACCATTTTGTCTTTAGAAAGAAGGTTCTCAGGTTTCTTGGGTTTTTCGGCATCATAACAGGAAGTTATAAGTGAAAAAAGCGTTATGGCAATGAATATGTTTTTCATTTATCTGTTAAATGTTAGTCGTTTTCCATGTTTGGTAGCACTAAACTTAGAATTCTCATATACTAAATGACCATTTAATATGGTATGGGTAACCCTGGATTTAAAAGCTGTTCCTTCGAAGGGTGACCAGCCACATTTATACAATATGTTTTGTTTGTTTACGGTCCAAGGGTTGTTTAGGTTTACAATAACCAAATCGGCAAAATACCCTTCTTTTATAAAGCCTCTTTTTTCAATTTGAAATAGGATGGCTGGATTGTGGCACATTTTCTCCACCAACTTTTCCATGGAGATTTTACCTTTATGATGAGCCTCCAACATGGCCACTAAGGCATGCTGAACCAAAGGTCCTCCAGAAGGTGCTTTGGTATACACTTGTTTTTTTTCTTCTAGGGTATGTGGTGCATGATCCGTAGCCAGGACATCTATTCTTCCGTCCAAAAAGGCTTTCCATAGTTCTTCCCTATCTTTTGCGGTTTTAACAGCAGGATTCCATTTTATCAGTGTCCCTTTAGTATCGTAATCCTCTTCGCTAAACCACAAATGGTGAACACAAACTTCGGCAGTTATTTTTTTGTCTTTTAATGGTATTTTGTTTGAAAACAGTTTGGTTTCAATTCCAGTGGATAAATGAAACACATGCAATCTAGCTCCTGTTTTTTTTGCCAATTCTATGGCTTTAGAAGAAGAAATATAACAGGCCTTTTCACTTCTAATATGTGGATGAAGCTTTATAGGAATATTGTCTCCATATTGCTTTTTATACACTTCCAGGTTGGCTTTAATGGTTGCTTCATCTTCACAATGCACAGAAATTATCATATCTGTACTGGAAAATATATTTTCCAATACTTCCGGATTATCCACCAGCATATTTCCGGTAGAGGAGCCTAAAAACAATTTTAAACCAGCAACTTCTTTGGGGTTTACTTTTAAAATTTCCTCTAAATTATCGTTTGTGCCACCAAACATAAAAGAATAATTGGCATAAGAGGTTTCGGATGCTATTTTAAACTTCTCGTTTAAAGCCTCTATGGTTGTGGTTTGTGGGTTGGTATTTGGCATCTCAATATACGAAGTAATACCTCCAGCAATGGCAGCTTTGGATTCGGTTTCAATAGTTGCCTTGTGCGTTAAACCAGGTTCCCTAAAATGCACTTGATCATCTATAACTCCTGGAATGACATAGTTTCCTTCGGCATCGATAATTTTTACATTTGAGGATTTGGCACTTATGGAATTGGAAACCTCTTTAATGATGTCGTTTTCAATAAGAATGTCTCCTTCAAAAATCTGTCCTTCATTAACTATTTTAGCATTCTTAATTAGTATGTTGCTCATGTTATTTGCTATTGAAAATACTTTTTAATTTCATTTTAATGACACCAAAAATGGCTTCGGAGATGATGCCTCCACTCATTTTTGATTTCCCTCTTTTTCGGTCTGTAAAAATAACTGGAACCTCAACAATTTGAAACTTTTTTAAATAGGCTTTAAATTTCATTTCAATTTGAAAGGCATAGCCCACAAACTCTATCTTATCCAAATTAATGGCTTCCAAAACAGCTCTTTTGTAACAAATAAATCCAGCTGTGGTGTCTTCAATCTTCATTCTGGTAATGAACCTGACATATTTTGAGGCAAAATAAGACAGTAAAATTCGGCTCATAGGCCAATTTACCACATTCACGCCCTTAATATACCTGGAGCCTATGGCCACATCTGCTCCGTCTACATGGCAAGCATTGTAAAGCTTTATTAAATCGTTGGGATCGTGAGAAAAATCGGCATCCATTTCAAAAATATACTTGTACCCTTTAGACAAACACCATTTAAAACCAGCAATATATGCCGTTCCCAATCCTGTTTTTTCCTTACGATTAAGCAAAAACAGGTTTTTCTGAAATTCTTGTTTTAATTCGGTTACTTTTTTGGCTGTTAAATCCGGTGAATTGTCATCGACCACTAAAATATGAAATTCTTTACTTTGAGAAAAGACGGCTTTTATAATAGCTTCAATATTCTCAATTTCATTGTAGGTTGGAATAATAACAATGGCGTCGTTCATTAAAAAGTATATAATTTCAACAAATGTAATCTATTTAAAAGAGATAGTTTTTTAAATATTCCTTAAAAAATATGAAATATCTATTATTTTTTATAATAATTTTACAAGATGTTACGTCCTACATCCACAAACGATTTTTTTATCATCTTAATTGTAGTTAGCTTGGTTTTTGTGGCTATCGCAAAATTATTGTTTGAAAAAAGATTCAATCATTTTGCCTCCATATTAATCAATTCCAGCTATTTGAAAGTGTATTCCAAAGATCAAAAATTCATTGATTTATTTGATGGTTTGCTGTTCTTAAATTTACTGTTTTCTGCTTCAATTTTTGGTTTCATATGTTACAACACCTTATTTGAAAGCACAGAAATGTCTGTTGCTTTAATATTTAAGTTCATGTTTGGTATTGGTGTATTTATATTGATTAAAGTTTTGTTGGAACGACTTATAGGCAGTCTTTTTAGCATAGATAATTTAATGGACAAATACCTATTTCAAAAAACCAGTTATAAAAATTACTTGGGGTTGGCACTTATTCCCATCAATGTGCTTTTACTTTTCAGCATGACACCAAATAAGGCCATAGTTTTAACCGTTATTATCTTATTAACCGTTATAAACATTATAGGTTTGCTTACTTCCTACAAATCAAATCTTAATTTAATTAAAAGAGATTTTTTCTATTTTATTTTATATCTTTGCGCACTTGAAATTGGACCTTATATTATTTTATATAAGGTTTTTATAGAAACCAAAGTTTAATACATACTAGCCTATGAAAGTGAAAACAATTTTAGTGTCTCAACCGGAACCTAAAATCGAAAATTCGCCTTACTTTGATCTTCAGGAAAAGCAAAAAGTTAAAATAGACTTTAGACCTTTTATTCATGTCGAAGGAGTTGATGCCAAAGAAATAAGATTACAAAAAGTTGATTTAAAAAATTACACAGCCATTGTTTTAACCAGCAGAAATGCTGTAGATCACTACTTTAGAGTTGCAGAGGAAATGCGCTTTAAAGTGCCTGATACTATGAAATATTTTTGCCAATCTGAAGCTGTTGCCTATTATCTACAGAAGTATGTAGTTTACAGAAAACGTAAAATATATGTTGGGAAACGTAATTTTGCCGAGTTGTCGCCTTTAATAAAGAAATACAAAGATGAAACTTTTTTGCTTCCAACTACCGATAAACTAAAACCAGAAGTCCCTAAAATATTGGACGAACTTAAAGTAGATTGGAAAAAAGCCATTTTTTATAGAACTGTAATAAGCGACCTATCTGATTTAGCAGATGTGTATTACGACATTTTAGTGTTTTTCAGTCCTTCTGGAATAGATTCTTTATTCCATAATTTCCCGGATTTCAAGCAAAACGACACACGTATTGCTGTTTTTGGAAATACTACCATTAAAGCTGCCGAAGAAAAAGGATTACGTGTGGACATTGCTGCTCCAACGCCTGAAACCCCTTCCATGACCATGGCTTTAGAGAAATATATTAACGATGTAAACAAAAAAAAGTAAATTACTTTAATGGAATATAACAAAAAGAGCAACCTATGGGTTGCTTTTTTGTTAGGTTTAAAAAACCTGCTTATTTAATCATTAATTTTTTAGTGTCCAATTGGTGTTCTGTACTAAATCTTGCCAAATACATTCCAGAAGCTAAACCAGAAACATCAATTATATTATCGTTTTTTGTTAAATGGATTGTTAGGAGCACTTTTCCTGTAATACTGCATATGGTTAAATCAGCGTCATTCACATAGCTTTCAATATGCAGTGCACCATTTACCGGGTTTGGATACATATTAAAGGCCATTTTGGTTGTTTCATTTGTAGCTAAAGTAACTAAACACATGGTACATTCCGTTTCATTATCTACCAAACAATAAGACAGATCATCAATAAACCAAACAATATGTGCATCTCTATCTATTAGGGAGGCATCATCAAAAAATATACAGGATAACTCCGGGTTGTTGTCTGAATCGAAATGCTGCATATTGGTTTGATTACCGTTCCTTAGATCTAAATACGTTAAATGATTTTGCTTGATATCCACATAATCTATAGTGGAATTCTGACTTAAATCTAAACTTACAAGATTGTTTTTTCTAAGGTTTAAAGTTTCCAAAGCCACATTGGTACTTAAATCTATAGAAGTTAAGCCACAACTCCTTAAATTTAATGTGGTTAAGTTTGCTAATCCGGAGACATTTACGGAAGCCAAGTTAGCACAACCTACGCCTGATACTGTTTGCAAAGAAGTGTTGTTGGATAAATTGACGCTGGAAATATCTGGATTGTAGTTAAAGTTAATTCCCGTAATATTAAGAAAGGCCTCAATTCCTGTTATATCTGCAATACCACTGTTGGCAATATTGAGCTCTCCTGTAAAAGCCATGGCGTCTGCAGTTAAGATTTGATTGTCTGCTACAGGATTTGTGTCAATGCCACCACTGATTAATTTCTGTTCAAAGTTGGCATCTGGAATGGCTGTATATTGTGCGTAGCTGCTGTAATGAAACGCAACTGCGGCAATAAAAAAATAAATGATTTTTTTCATGATTATTGTTTGAAGTTTGTTACTATAAATCTAAGTCATCCATATAATACCTCCAAAAAATCAAACCGTTGTGTATCTTGATAATTAACACTTTAAACTAAAAAATGTAAAAAAAAACGATAAAACTAATAACATAACCCATAGAACGTAAAAAAAAGAGCAACCTTTCATGGGTTGCTCTTACTAACTTTTATAAGAAATTGTGCTTATTTTATAATTAATTTCTTTGTATCCACTTTGTTGTCTGATATAAATCTAGCTAAGTAAACGCCAGATGAGAGGGCAGAAACATTCACTACATTTTCACCTTGAGTCAATGTTTTGGTTAGAATCACTTTTCCAGTAATGTTGTAGATTTGCACGACTGCATGACTGGATTTTGAACTCACGTATAGCGTGTTGTTAACCGGGTTTGGATACATGTTGAAAACAACATCTTCGATTTCATTAAAACTTAAAGTAGGACACTGGGATGGAGTTAAAGGAGGCAAAGCATCACATTCAGTTTCTGAATTAACATAACCACTGTTGTTATCTTTAATCCAAGTAGATAGGTAAGTTCCTGTATTATCATCAACAAAAACGCATTTTAAACACGGATTGGAATCTGCGTTAAATAAGGTGACATTAACGTTATTCCCATTTCTCACATCTAAAAATGTCAGACTATTTTCTTTGGCATCCAAAGAAGTTAAGGCTGTGTTTTGACTTAAGTCCAAGGAAGAAACACTATTTTTTCTTATATTCAAAGTTTCAAGAGCTACATTGGTACTTAAATCTATGGAAGTCAAGCCACAACTCCTTAAATTTAATGTGGTTAGGTTTGCTAATCCAGAAATATTTATGGATGTTAAACCAGAGCAGCCAATTCCTGTGATGCTTGTCAACAAAGGACTGTTTGTTAAATCCACACTTGTAATTCCGGCGTTGTAATTAAAGTTGATGCTAGTAATGTTAAAAAAGGCTTCAATTCCTGTTAGATCGGAAATACCACTATTGGCAATATCCAAAGCCCCAGAATAATTATTGGCTTCAGAAGTTAAAATTTGTCCATCTATTATCGTATTGGAGTCAATCCCATCATTTATCAATTGTTGCTCAAAAGCAATATCAGGTATTGGGGTGTATTGGGCATGTAATTGAGTATAAAAAGCAAATAACATTGCTATTAAAAAAGTAGTTTTCTTCATAGTATGATAGTTTATAAAATTTAGTATAAAAATATCTGTTTAGAAAACATAAAACAAGTTTATTTACGTTTATACATCTAATTATTATGCAGTTAATCCATTTTAAGTTCAATTTACGTATGAAAATAAAAAATTAACCGCATTTTATTCAATTATAGCTTGGTTTAAACAACACGAGACTTTGAGTTTATTAAGAAATAAAAAAGTCAGCTAAATAGCTGACTTTTATATACTTTAAAAAACAAGATTATCTCACGTTTGGAGCACCTGCAAGAATCTCATCGTTTGCAAACTCTTCAAACTTTTTAAAGTTTTCCCTAAAAGATTCCGATAATTTATACGCAGCCTTGTAATAGCCTTCATCATCGTTCCAAGTAGCTCTTGAACTCAACACCTCATCTGGCACACCTGGACAGGTTCTAGGTTGTTTTAAGCCAAATACAGAATGTGTTCTATACGTTTCATCAGTCACCTCATCTAAATCTCCTTTAAGAGCAGCACTTATCATAGCTCTGGTGTATTTAAGTTTAATTCTGCTACCTATACCATAAGGACCTCCTGTCCATCCCGTATTAATCAACCATACATTAACGCCAGCCTCTTTCATCTTGGCACTTAACATTTCGGCATATTTAGTAGGATGCAGTGGCATAAAAGGTGCTCCAAAACAAGCTGAGAAACTTGGTAAAGGCTCATCAATTCCAGCTTCTGTACCAGCCACTTTTGCTGTATATCCAGAAATAAAATGATAAGCAGCCTGACCAGGAGTTAATCGTGAAATTGGAGGCAACACCCCAAAAGCATCTGCAGTTAAGAAAAAGATGTTTTTAGGATTCTTGCCAATGGAAGGCACCTGTATGTTATTAATATGATATATAGGATAACTAACACGTGTGTTTTGAGTAATGGACGTGTCATCAAACTGAACCTCTCCCTTATCGTTCAAAATAACATTTTCAAGAATGGCTCCTGGTTTGATGGCGTTAAAAATATCTGGTTCGTTTTCTTCAGATAAGTTTATAACCTTAGCATAACAACCGCCTTCAAAATTAAAAACTGTATTTTCGTTGGTCCAACCATGCTCGTCATCACCAATAAGTTTACGGGCTGGATCTGCTGAAAGAGTTGTTTTTCCTGTTCCAGACAGTCCGAAAAATATGGCTGTATCTCCACCTTCACCAACATTGGCACTACAGTGCATAGGCAAAGTGTTTTTGAACACAGGTAGAATGAAATTTAAAGCAGAAAAAATGCCTTTTTTAATTTCCCCTGTATAACCTGTTCCTCCAATTAATGCTATTTTTCTAGTAAAATCCAAAATGGCAAAATTATGTTGTCTGGTACCATCTACTTCAGGATCTGCCATAAAACCTGGTGCATTTACTATGGTCCATTCTGGCGTAAAGTTTTTTAATTCGTCTTCCGTTGGACGCAAAAACATGTTGTAAGCAAACATGTTCATCCAAGGTTGCTCGTTAATTACACGAATGTTTAATTTATATTTTTCATCTGCACAAGCGTAGCTGTCCCTAACAAAAACTTCTTTATTAGATAGATAAGCGACTACTTTATCGTATAGTTTTTGAAATTTATCCGATTCAAAAGGAATGTTGATATTTCCCCACCACACTTTATCTTCTGTAATACTGTCCTTTACAATAAAACGATCTTTTGGCGACCTTCCGGTAAATTCTCCTGTGTTCACAGCTAAGGCCCCAGAGGATGCTTCCACACCTTGTCCTTTAGCTATGGTAATGTCGTGAAGTTGTTTTGGAGTTAATTGATAATGTACTTTGGCATTTTTAATTCCATACGATTCCAGAGAAATGGTATTGGATGCTTGGGTATGATCTACCATAATTATTTTGTGTTGTTTAAAGTGCAAAATTATAATTTTATTTTAAAGTAAGCACTTATTTTAGGAATTATCACCTTTGATTTTTAAAAAGTTTATTAACAATATTATCCATGAAACTATCAATAATAATCCCCCAATAGGTGTAATAAATCCAATGCTTTTAAAATTAAAACCTGAAAGTTCATTTGTAGCCAAGCCGTAAATAGAACCCGAAAAAAACAATATGCCCAAAAGAATGAGATAAAAAATTGCTTTTTTGGATTTTTCGTTGACAAAGGCAGAATTACCAACAAACAGCAACAGTAAAGCATGATACATTTGATACCTTACGCCAGTCTCAAAGGTTTGCAATGCCTGTGTTGTAATCAATGCTTTTAAACCATGAGCTGCAAAAGCCCCTAAAACCACACTTAAAATTCCGAAAATGGCAGCTAAAATCAATATCTTTTTGTTCATATAAAATAAGGTTATGGGTTTTTAAAACCCTTAGTATTTATTACATTCGTAGCTGCAAAAATACTCAACAAATCTCATTATGCGAAAGATTTTAATTATAGGTGCAGGAAAATCCGCATCATACCTTATAAAATACCTATTAGACAAATCGGAAGAAGAGAATTTACTCATTATTGTTGGTGATGTTAATTTCTCTCATGCCAAAAAACTCATTGGAGATCATGACAACGCCCAGGCTATTATGCTGGATGTTTTTGACAAAAAATCCAGGGAGCAGGCTATTCAAAATTCAGACATTGTTATTTCCATGTTGCCAGCTCGATACCATATAGAAGTTGCCAAAGATTGCATCAGCTACAACAAAAACATGGTTACAGCATCTTATGTGAGTGAGGAAATGCACAAACTGGATAAGGCTGCCACAGAAAAAGGCCTTATTTTTATGAATGAAATTGGTGTGGATCCTGGAATAGACCACATGAGTGCCATGCAGGTTATAGACAAAATTAGAGCTAAAGGTGGCAACATTATTTTGTTTGAATCTTTTACTGGTGGATTGGTAGCTCCTGAAAGCGATAACAATCTATGGAATTACAAGTTTACTTGGAATCCAAGAAACGTTGTGGTTGCAGGACAAGGTGGTGCAGCTAAATTTTTACAGGAAGGCACTTATAAATACATTCCATACAACAGGCTATTTAGAAGAACCGAATTCTTGGATGTAGAAGGTTATGGCAGGTTTGAAGCCTACGCCAACAGGGATTCCTTAAAATACCAATCGGCTTACGGTTTGGAAAATGCTAAAACCCTTTATAGAGGCACCATGCGTCGGGTTGGGTTTTCCAGGGCTTGGAACATGTTTGTACAGTTAGGGATGACAGACGATGAATACCATATTGAAGACAGCGAAAACATGAGCTATCGTGATTTCGTGAACGCCTTCTTACCTTATAGCCCAACAGATTCAGTCGAGTTAAAATTCAGACACGCCTTAAAAATTGACCAAGACGATATTGTTTGGGATAAACTTATTGAGTTGGATCTATTTAGCAATAAAAAAATGGTAGGTCTTAAAAAAGCAACACCTGCACAAATATTGCAAAAAATATTGGAAGATAGTTGGACCCTACAGGATCATGAAAAAGACATGATCGTAATGTACCACAAGTTTGGATATGAACTTAATGGACAAAAACACCAAATAGATTCCACCATGGTTACCTTAGGAGAAGACCGTGTGTATACAGCCATGTCCAAAACCGTTGGATTACCCGTTGCTATTGCAGCCTTAGCAATCCTAAACGAAAAAATAGTAACTCCTGGTGTTCAAATACCTATTACCAAAGAAGTGTATGATCCTATTTTAAAAGAATTAGAAGCTTACGGAATTTCGTTTACTGAAACCGATGTGCCTTATTTAGGCTATAATCCATTAAATATATAAGCATCATTTGAAAGTTGTAAACCAAAATATTGAAATAGATGGCATAGACAAAGCTATTTTACGCGCCTTAATGCATGATGCCAGAACTCCCATACTTGAAATTGCCAGACAGGTTGGGATATCTGGAGCAGCCATTCATCAACGGTTGCGCAAACTTGAAAAGTCTGGAATCATTTCTGGATCTAAATTTGTAATCAATCCAAAAGTTTTAGGCTATACCACTATGGCTTTTGTAGGTATTTATCTGGATAAGGCCATGAGCAACCCAGAAGCCGTAAAACAACTTCAAAAAATACCAGAAGTTTTGGAATGCCATTATACTACTGGAAACTGGAGCATTTTCATTAAAATACTTTGTAAAGACAATGAACATTTAATGCATTTGTTGAATAAGGATATCCAATCCATTGAAGGGGTTTCCAGAACAGAAACCTTTATTTCTTTAAATCAGCAAATAGACAGGCAGATAAAAATATAATAAAAAGAGCTTTTGAAATTTCAAAAGCTCTTTTATTTAGACTATAATTCTCGTAGGTATCAATCAGGACACTTTCTTAATTTCATTTTACAACTAAATTGATATGGGGCTAAGCCAATATATTTGTAAGTAAAAGTCGACATAAAGTCGGTATATAGTCGACATATACTCAACATATACTCGGTATATTCATATTGTATTTACGTTATAATATAACTGATTATAAAGAGTTATAAGCAAGAAAACATGAGCCTTTTGCGCATAAAAAAACCTTCAGTTTAAAATAGCTGAAGGTTTTAAATATTTTTGAAATGTAATTAATCCCTTGACATAAAGATGCTTAAAACATACCAGAACAACAACATTAATGAGGCAAACAAGCCCAAGGCAGCAGGAATATAATCGGCTGTTGTGTATTTGTTTACCAAGTTTGATGTTTGGTATAAGATAGAACCTCCAGCCAAAAGGCACATACCCACAGAAAACCACAGCCCTAAATTAAACCCGAATAAGGTTCCTGCAATAATTAATCCAATAGCAATAAAAAACCCTATGGTTAAACCTGTTCTTAAAAAGGAGAAATCCTTTTTAGTAACAAACACCACTGCCGATAATCCAGTAAACAATGCCAAGGTTACAATGGCAGCCTGATTCAATAACTCTGGACCGGAATCCATATAATATGCAGCAATATAAATTAAAGGCACAAAAATAAAGGCTTCAGCAAAAATGTATAAGCCATAGGCCAGATATTGCATGTTCTTATCTGTTGATTTTAAAGTCATTTTTTCAGCATAGTTGGTAATGAACATGAAACCTCCCAACATCAGGAGCCATTTAAAGCCTTCTGTCATGGACAAAGCAAAATTGACTATGGTTTCACTTTGCAACAATAAATATTCAAACAATATAAACACCAAGACACCTCCTGCCACATGTGCATAGGTTTTTTTATAAAAAGCCACTCTATCTGTTTCAGACAAAGCACTTAACAACACTTTTGTTTGGGTAGGTTCAAACGGATTTTGAGGATGATTTTCCATACATAATTATTTAATTGGTTATAGTTTGATAAATGTAACAAAAAAAATAAACCGAAGCCTTAATAAAAAAGCATTCGGTTTATATATATGTGTTTTGATTCTTAGTCCCTACTGCCACCAAAAACTTGCAAAGCCCAATATAATAAAGAAGCTAAAGCGCCAATGGCAGCCACTAAATAGGTTCTTGCCGCCCATTTAAGTGCATCTTCAGACCCTTTATACTCTTCAGGAGTCACCATGTTTTTAGCTTTTAACCAAGCCAATGCCCTGTTACTGGCATCGTATTCCACAGGTAAAGTAATAAAACTAAACAAAGTAGCTAAGCCCATAAAAAGAACACCTGCAACTGCCACATACCAACCAAGGCCAATACCTGCAGCACCACCTAAGACCAAACCTCCAATAATTAGCCATTGAGACATGCCAGAAGTCACACTTACAACAGGCACCAAAGAAGACCTCATTTGTAACCATTGATAGGCTTGCGCATGTTGAACAGCATGTCCACATTCATGAGCTGCCACAGCCGCTGCTGCTGCGTTTCGCTGATTATAAACAGCTTCACTTAAGTTTACTGTTTTGTTTTTTGGGTTGTAATGGTCTGTAAGCTGTCCTGGTGTAGAAATAACCTCCACATCGTAGATGCCATTATCCGATAGCATTTTTTCGGCAATTTCTTTACCAGTCATGCCATTACGTAATTGTACTTTAGAATAGAACGCAAATTTCTTTTTTAATTGATTACTAACCAACCAACTTACAAGAGCTATCGCTCCAATTAATATATAATATCCAATCATTTTTTTTGTTTTAAAAGGTAAAATTACAAGATATATAGCAAATAGCAAGCCAAATATTCGTTAAGAAATTTTGTCAGTTATTGTTTTTGCAAATGTGCTTTTTGAACTGCAAAAACAGGATATGAAATCACTTCAATGGCATTTTCGCCTATTGTTCCTGTTGCGAGTTTTTGTGTTTTATGGCTAACGGTTATTTCAAAATCCATGGCGTCTTTATAAAACCGTTCCGTAGTTGTCAATATGTTGTCCTGCACTTCATACATGCTGTAAATGGTATTGTCCATTACTTTGGCATTGATTAAAATTCCATTGTTTTCATCAACAAGGTATTCACCTTTGGAAGCGTCTTTTGTAACAAGATGGTATTTGCGTTCCTGGCGCTCTCCATTCATAATATACACCAACATGTATTGATATTTCCCTACGGAATCTGTTTTGTTTAAATGAAACTCCATTTGAAGGGTTTGTCTGCCACGAGCGTTTACAATTTGCAAATCGCCTTTATAGATGCCATAGAAATCCTGAGGGAATTGTAAAGAATCGGTTTGTGCCTTTGCCGAAAAGCTAGCAACAAGTACCATTAATAACCAAATAGATTTCATAAAATGAGTTTGCTGTTAAAATACGAAATATTATGTTTTGGATGATTTAGATACACTTATTTTATTCGCTATCCCTACTAAAATAAACACTCGAACTGACATTAGTATTAACTGCGTCACTTCGAGTGGTTTTCGAGGTACGAGAAAATTGTATCGAGAAGCTACCCTACAATATTCACAATCTTTCCTGGAAC
>NZ_CAXATZ010000033.1:0-26638 GCF_963971605.1 uncultured Xanthomarina sp. | reverse complement strand
AACTTTTGAGCTGTTCCGGCTTTCATTCTAGAGCTACCAGTAACAAATTCTGGACCTACAATGACTTCGATTGGAAATTTTGCCGTTATTGATAGTGGACTGTTTTTGTTACAAGTAATACAACCTGTAATAATATTATTATCATTACAAGTTTCCAAAGCATGGATGACGTAAGGAGTGGTGCCAGAAGCAGCTATGCCAACAACGACGTCTTTATTTGAAATATGGTGCTTTTTTAGATCTTTCCAGCCTTGTGTTTTGGAATCTTCAGCAAATTCAACAGCTTTTCTAATGGCTGCATCTCCACCTGCTATTAATCCGATGACCAAATCGTGAGATACACCAAAAGTAGGTGGACATTCCGAAGCATCTAAAATACCCAATCTGCCACTTGTACCAGCTCCAATATAAAATAGTCGACCTCCATTTTTTAGTTTATCAACAATTTGGCTGATGAGGGTTTCAATTTGTGGTAAAGCCTTTTCTACAGCTAATGGAACTGTTCTGTCTTCTTTATTTATATTGATAATGAGCTCTGAGATTGTCATCTTTTCCAGATGGTTGTAATTGGACTCCAGCTCTGTTGTTTTTGTAAATTCCATAATGTTAAAATTACAGTTTTTTTAAAGTCTTCAAAAGTTAATTCTCTTGTTTCTTGGTTTATGGTTCAACAATATAATTTACTTGTGAAACTTCTGATAACCTAAAATAACCTAAGGGATAGTTATCAGGATTTGTAATATTCATGCAATTCCCTCGAACGGTAGCTGGTTGCGTTTCAAAAGGGCCACCACTTTCACCTGTTTGTTGCAATAAAATATACATAAACTCATAAAAACGCTTGGAGACACCATGATTCCTAATTATAACTTCGTCTCCTGGGTTTAGATCCTCTTCAACATAAAAGCCAAAAATTTGATTTCCATTAACAAATTCATCTTTAAAGGTATCTAATGTTGGAATAATAGGTATGTTAGGGATAAATTCAAAAAAATAATAATTTTCTTCATCTACAGGATCTGTAAAATAAGCTTTAATCTCTGTGTCTTCCCCTGTAAATCCTCCTTCTAGATTTTGCTCAACAAAATCGATTTCCGGAACCCCCAAAAGAGTTTCTGTGGCTATATAGGTCTCATTTTGATAAACAATGTTTAGGTTATAAATACCATTGATTTCTGGTATAAAACTATCATTGTAATAGAGCCCTGTGTTATCTTCTTCTATAAATTGAAAGACATTTCCATTTTCGTCTGAAACAGTGACTTGGGCATTATTTGCTGGAGGAACCCCATCGTTAAAATAAGGTGCCGTTAGGGTTAACTTGATCACCTGTTCATTTCCGGTGGTTCCTTTAAACCAATTTAAGGACGCATCTATAACCAACCTAGGTTCTGATGTTGGAACATCAACATCTATTACATCTTCACAAGAAAGAAAACTAATTAAAGAAACCACTAATATTAAAAATCTTCGCTTCATTTTGTTAAAATTTGAAGTTATAAGAAATGGAAGGCACAATACCAAAAATAGCTAATCTTACAGCTTCGTTTACACCAGTTTCACTATTTTGCTGAAATGAAATTGAGGCAGCATTCCGTCTGTTATACACATTGTAAATCCCAAAAACCCATTCGCTTTGCCAACCTTTAATTTTTTCAGGTTTAGGAACATAGGCTGCAGATATATCCAGTCTATTATAATTAGGCAGTCTATATTCGTTTCTTAGCCCATAATTAGGGATATTGAGCCCATTGTATTCGTATTGCGCATTAGGATAGGTTACTGGTTGTCCTGTTTGAAATATAAAATTAGCATTAAAGCTCCATTTTTCAGTTAAATTATAACTTGCTGTTATTGATATATCATGGGTTTTATCATAAGGGGTTTTGTACCATTCCCCATTATTGATTCCTGGTTCATTGGATGTTCTTCCCGGTGTTCTTTGTTCAGAATTGGCTAGGGTATAGGCAAACCAACCTTTAAAACGGCCTAGGTTTTTTCTAAAAAGCACTTCTAGGCCATACGCTTTAGCTTCTCCATTTAAAATAATTTGCTCGATGGCATTGTTTGCAATTAAATCTGCACCATCTATATAATCAATTCTGTTTTTAACTTTTTTGTAAAAAGTTTCTATTTCCAAAGAATAAGTGTTGTCTTTAAAATTTTTAAAATACCCCAAGGCAACCTGATCTAAAATTTGAGGTTTTACATATTTTCCACTTGGGGTCCATATATCCAATGGAGTAGGTGAGCTGGTATTGGATAACAAATGTAAATACTGGCTCATTCTATTGTAACTGGCTTTAATGGAGGAGCTGCCGTTTAATTCGTATGCTAAAGCCAATCTGGGTTCAAAATACCCAAAGGACTCTATAACATCGCTACGTTTAAATTTTTCGGTTCCTGTAGGATCGGCTTTTTCATATATTTGTAAATCTTCATTAAAAATTACAGCTTGATCATTTGCGTAGGTATTTAATTCATCTTGTCCTAAACGTAAAAAGGAACTGTATCTTAAACCATAAGATACCATGAACCTATTGGATATTTGCTGTTCAACATCAATATAAAGGGCGTTTTCCAATGCATACTTATCTATCAGTTTTTCTGCATTGATACCGGAATCTGGTGTGGAAGGTTCAATTTCCCCTGGATTGAATTTATGATAAATACTGTTTAAACCATATTGCAATTTTATGTTGTTGCTTATATAATGTTTTAAATCGTATTTAAGGTTAAAGTTTCTAATTCCAGAATTCCAGTTAAATTCTATAAATCCTAGATCCAAACCATAATAATAATCGGAATAGATTAAAGACAGGTTAGAAAACAGCTTGTCTGAGAACAAATGGTTCCATCTAAAATTTAAGATGGAATTGCCATAGGTATTTTTAAAACTATCGGTTATACTAAACACATCCCTACCAAAATATCCAGATAGGTACACATTGTTGTTTTGATTTAACCTATAACTTATTTTAGTGTTTAAATCGTAAAAATAAGCTTTGTTTTCTATGTCGAACAAAGGTAGAAATAGATGTGCATAAGTTGCTCTTCCTCCCAATAAAAAAGAACCTTTTCCCTTGTTTAGAGGGCCTTCTGCCAAAAGCCTGCTGGATATCAAACCAATACCACCATTAACATGAAACTTATTGCTATTCCCTTCTTTTTGATAAATATCCAGAACAGAGGAAACACGTCCTCCATATCTGGCAGGAATACCACCTTTATATAATTTTAAATCTTTAATGGCATCTGGATTGAAAACCGAAAAGAAACCGAATAGGTGAGAGGAATTGTAAATGGTTGCTTCATCCAAAAGTATTAAATTTTGATCTGCAGCTCCACCACGTACATTAAATCCGGAAGACCCTTCTCCTGCATTTGTAACACCAGGAAGCAAGGTTATGGCTTTAATAACATCAGCTTCACCAAAAACAACAGGTATTTGTTTTATGGTGTTTGAAGTTAAAGAATTGATGCTCATTTGTGGTTTTCTAATATTTAGTTTTTCCACATTTTCTTTAATAACAACTTCGTTTAAGCTTTCTATGGCTTCAGATAAACTGAAATTTTTGTTTAAATTTTCTTCCAGGAAAATAGTTTCTGATATATCGCTATATCCAAGATAACTAATAACCAATTGATAGGTTCCCTTAGGAATGGTTATGGAATAAAAACCGTATTCGTTTGTGGTTGCTCCTGTTTGCAATTCTGGGAACAAAATATTTACTCCAATTAGTGTTTCATTGCTTTCAGCATCGGAAACCACACCACTTAAAGTGACTTTATCTTGAGAAAAAACATCATGGGATTTCAATCCGATAATTATAAATAACCAGAGTATTCTTGTAGTCATTAATGTAGCAATTTTTACTAAAGTTATAAAAAAAGCTCCTAGAAGGAGCTTTAATTAACATAATATTATTTTAATTAATGGATTGCAAAATGGTATTAAACGTTTGGCTAGGTCTCATAACCTGTTTTGTTTTTCTTTCATCCAGCTCATAATAGCCACCAAGATTTGTGGTTTGTCCTTGAACCTCGTTCAACTCCTGCATAATAAGTGTTTCATTATCCTTGAGTTGTTTAGCTATAGGAATAAATATTCTTTGTAAATCTGGATCTTTTGTTTGATTTGCTAAAGCTTCAGCCCAATACATGGCTAAATAAAAATGACTTCCTCTGTTGTCTATTTCCCCAACTTTTCTTGAAGGGCCTTTTTTATTGTCCAACAATTTTTCAGTAGCAAGATCCAATGCTTCTCCAAGGATTAAAGCTTTAGGATTGTTTGTTACCTCACTTAAATGCTCCAAGGAGACGGCCAATGCTAAAAACTCACCTAAAGAATCCCAACGTAAATGGTTTTCTTCCAAAAGTTGTTGTACATGTTTTGGTGCAGAACCACCAGCACCTGTTTCAAATAAACCACCACCATTCATCAATGGAACAATGGATAACATTTTAGCACTTGTACCTAGTTCTAAGATAGGGAATAAATCGGTTAAATAATCCCTTAAAACATTTCCGGAAACCGAAATAGTGTCTTTTCCATCTTTTACTCGTTTCAGGGTAAACTTGGTAGCCTCTATTGGAGATAGTATCCTAAGATCTAAACCGGCAGTGTCCAGTTGTTTTAGATAGGTGTTTACTTTTTTGATGAGTTCAGCATCATGTGCCCTGTTTTCATCCAACCAAAAAACAGCAGGAGTTTGTGAAGCCCTTGCCCTAGTAACCGCTAGTTTCACCCAATCTTGAATTGGTGCATCTTTAGTTTGACACATACGCCAAATATCTCCGGCTTCTACGTCATGCTCAATTAAAGTGTTTCCTGAAGCGTCTATAACACTTACAGTTCCTGCAGATTTTATTTCGAAAGTTTTATCATGGGAACCATATTCTTCAGCTTTTTGCGCCATAAGTCCTACGTTTGGAACAGAGCCCATGGTGGTAGGGTCGAAAGCTCCATGTTCTTTGCAAAAATCAATGGTTGCTGTATAAATTCCAGCATAACTGCTATCTGGAATTACGGCTTTGGTATCCTGTTGATTGCCTTCTGCATTCCACATTTGTCCCGATGTTCTAATCATAGCTGGCATGGATGCATCAATAATCACATCGCTTGGAACGTGTAAATTGGTTATGCCTTTATTGCTGTTTACCATGGCCAAGTCAGGACCATTGTGGTAAATTGTTTTAATATCTTGTTCTATTTCCTCGCGTTTATTTGCAGGAAGTTCTTCTAATTTTTCAACTAAATTCCCAAAC
Source organism: uncultured Xanthomarina sp. (assembly GCF_963971605.1). NCBI lineage: Bacteria > Pseudomonadati > Bacteroidota > Flavobacteriia > Flavobacteriales > Flavobacteriaceae > Xanthomarina > uncultured Xanthomarina sp. Next base: position 21,370 of record NZ_CAXATZ010000033.1, on the reverse strand, counting down.
CCGTTATTAACATCAACCCCTAACGATTTGAATGTTTCCCCATGTTTTGCAAACAAATCCTTGAAAAACACTTTAACAGCATGACCAAAAATAATAGGATCGCTCACTTTCATCATGGTTGCTTTCATGTGTAAAGAAAAAAGCACTCCTTTGTCTTTGGCATCTTTAACTTGATTTTCCAAAAACTCAATTAGGGCTTTTTTACTTAAAACTGTGGCATCAATAATTTCACCTTTTAAGAGATTTAGCTGATTTTTTAAGATTTCAGTTTCTCCATTGCTAGCTTTAAACTGAATGGAAACTGTTGTTGCTTCATTTAAGGTTACCGATTTTTCGTTATGGGCAAAATCTCCTTTACTCATTGTTGCCACATGGGTTTTGGAGTCTTTGCTCCAAGCTCCCATGGAATGAGGATTTTTTTTGGCATAATTTTTAACGGCTTTTGGAGCACGCCTGTCTGAGTTTCCTTCACGAAGCACAGGGTTTACAGCACTTCCTTTAACTTTATCATAACGTGATTTAATGTCTTTTTCCGAATCGTTTTTTGGTTCGTCTGGATAGTTTGGCAGCTTGAAACCTTTGGCTTGAAGCTCTTCAATGGCATCTTTAAGTTGGGGAATGGAGGCGCTTATATTAGGTAATTTAATAATGTTTGCCTCTGGTTGTTTAACCATTTCGCCCAAAATACCTAAATCGTCACTTACTTTTTGGGCATCAGTTAAATAGTCAGGAAAAACAGCTAAAATTCTATGTGCCAATGAAATATCTTTTGTTTCTATTTGAACTCCAGTTGGTTTGGTAAACGATTCCACAATTGGTAAAAAGGAATAGGTAGCCAATGCTGGTGCTTCATCTGTTTTTGTATAAATAATAGTAGCTGATTTTGCCATAAGAATATTAAGTTTTGTTTAATAGAATTGCTTGATTTTTAAGCCAAGCAAATATATGAATTTTCAAACAGTTTTTTACTGTTGAACAGCCTAAACACACATAATTTATGAAGTTGATAAAATAACTATTTAGCTATTGGGAATTTAATCAATCTATGTCCAATTGATAGATTTTTAATAAATTTAAAGCACCTTCCTTTGAAAATTTGGCAAGCTTTAAACTGTTCAATTGTGGATTGATATAAAAATTGTAGGAAGTTTTAAAATTTGCTTTCTCCAAATTGGTGTTGTTAAAGGTACTCTTAAACAAATTGCAATCCTTGAAAATGGCCTGGCTTAAATTGGCTTTTGAGAATTCAACATTCTCCAAATAACAGGTATCAAAAACGGTTTTGTTGAGTTTGCATTCAAAAAAGGAAGAAAATGAAAGATTGCTCTTAATAAAGACAAAAGACATTAAGAATGGGTTGCATTCCGTAAAAACAATACCTATCAATTTGCATTCGTTAAAAGTTGCATCTTTAAACGTGGTATGTTTTACATTAACGTTGCTCAAATTGCAGTTTACAAACTCGCAATCTATAAACATGTTGTTTGAAAGTTGGGTTTCAGAAAAATTGCAATCCACAAAGGTGCAATTGTCATATTCTGCTTTTGGCAATTCGGTTTTTGTATAATCTACTTTAGTATAATCTTGATCTGTAATTAATGGTAAGTTCATGTACGGAATAGGTTATTTAAGTAGTAAAGATAGAAAGATTGTATAAAAACAAAAGCCATATCACAATAGACCTAAATCTATTTTTGACATGGCTTTCTTTGAAACAGTTTACGTGACCTAATCCTGTATTGCTACTGAATAGTACAAAATTTTCATCTATACTTTTCGGTTCAAGTATCACTATTTCAATAGAAACATTCGTTTAATACAACTGTCAAAATGTATTGATGTGTTGCCGAAATGTTTCCGTTTAATTGTTTTTCTTGATGATTTTCTAGTTGTAGATCGTTTTCACAAGTTACAACTTGTCCATCATTGCATTCTTAATAACATGGGCTTTCGCAAATATTATTGTGAATACTTTCAACTTTTTTAAATATTGACTGACTGAACAAACAACACTTGAAAAAAGCATCATGATTTCATGATTGAACACGCATACACATGTCAACTTGAAACTTCAAAAAACAATTATAATAAAGAACGTTTCTTTTTAAGAGTCTATAACTAATTCATTTTCATGAAACCAACAAAACGTTGTTTATAAATTCTTTAGCTAAAATAGGGCAAGTGTTTAAAAAAACAAATTATTTAAGACATTAGATATCAACTATTTATGAACCAACGTTATTAACAAAAGTTAATAAAAAAAGCCCTGTGTTTACAGGGCTTTTCAAGGTTATTAAACGTTTATTAACGTTTCATGCTTTCTTTGATTCTTGCTTTTTTACCAGTAAGACCTCTGAAGTAATAGATACGAGCTCTACGAACTTTACCTTTTTTGTTCACTTCAATTTTTTGTAAGGCTGGCATGTTGATAGGTATGATACGTTCTACACCTATTGTTCCAGACATTTTTCTAATGGTAAATGTCTCAGAAGCTCCAGAACCTCTTTTTTGGATTACTACTCCTCTAAAGAACTGAGTACGAACTTTGTCTCCTTCTCTAATTTCATAGTAAACTGTAATTGTGTCTCCAGCTTTGAACTCTGGAAAATCTTTTTTTGTTACAAACTCGTCTTGTACAAATTTTACTAAAGATTCCATATCTTTAAATTTAATTATAATTAATTCGAAACAACATTCACGATTTTCGCCAGAGGTTAACCCGAAATTGGCTGCAAATATAGTTAAAAAGTTTTGAGTTTAAAGTTATGGGGTAAAAGTTTTTTTAAATAATTTTTCAGCTTTGGATAGCACATAAAATCAAATTTGTAAGAATCCCAATCCCTAATTCGCAAACCTCTCATTCCTTGTTATAGTTTTTAAGTTTAATCTTTAAGTAAATCGGGACGTCTTTTTTTGGTGTGCTCATAAGCTTTTTCTTCCCGCCATTTTTCAATTTCAGGAAAATTGCCACTAAATAAGACTTCCGGAACTTGCCAACCTTTATAGTCTCTTGGACGAGTATAAATGGGAGGTGCCAGCAAATTGTCCTGAAAAGAATCGGTTAGGGCAGAGGTTTCATTGCCCAAAACACCAGGAATAAGCCTGATTACGGCATCACACAACACAGCTGCTCCAAGTTCTCCGCCAGACAATACGTAATCTCCAATGGATATTTCCTTAGTGATAAAATGATCGCGCACTCGTTGGTCCACACCTTTATAATGACCACACAAAATAATAATATTTTCTTTTAAGGATAACTGATTGGCAATGCCTTGGGTTAAGGTTTCCCCATCTGGTGTCATATAGATCACTTCTTCGTATTCGCGTTCAGATTTTAGTTTGGTTATGCATTTATCTATAGGTTCTACCATCATCACCATACCTGCGCCACCACCAAATTGGTAATCGTCCACAGTCTTGTAATTATCGGTTGTGTAATCCCGTAAATTATTAAAATATACTTCCACCAATCCAGCTTCAATGGCTCTTTTAAGGATGGATGCTTCAAACGGACTTTTAAGTAATTCTGGTAAAACAGTTATAATATCGATACGCATGACAAAACTTTAGGACAGCAAATATACTTTAAATGTTTTAGGAAATTTTAGCTTTGGATTTGAAGTTTTGTAAACTTATCAATATCACAAACCTTAGATGGGTTTGGATGGCAATTAAATAAATTTGTTGAAATGTATCTAAAAACACATATGGAATAAAAAAAATCTGTAAATGAGAACTTACAGATTTTAAATATGTTTAAGTTGTAAAAGTGTGTTTAAATTCCTTTTTGTTTGTTCAATTCGTCTTGAAGCTGGCGCCTTACTTTTTGTTCGCGTTCTAAGGCTGTTTTTCTATGTTCTTCAAACTCTACTTCTATTTCTTCCAGTGCTTTTTTGGCTTCCTTGGTAATAACATGACTGTTTTTGTATTTGTAGATAAACAGCATCAACATGGCCAATAAAATACCTATAATGGACCACATTAGAACATTGTAGCTGGATTTGCTCATTTGCAAACCAAACAAGGACATGTTGTTTTTTTCGTTGGTGGTTTTTTCCAACGAAGCTTGTGTGTTTGAAAGATTGGTTTTTAGTTCAGAAATTTCATTTGCTTGCGTCTTCACCATGGCCTGTGTGTCTGCAAGATCTTTTCGTAAGGTTTTTAAGGTATCATTGGTGTGTGCCTGTAAAGTTGTTAACATGCTGCGTTTTACGGCTTCATACATAGAACCATTGGTGCCTCTAAAATCGCCGGACTTTTGAAGCACGTATTCAAATTGATTGTTGATGGTACTGTTGTCCAAAGATAGCTTATCGTCTTCATCAGAGGTTTCGGTTTGGGCTTGTAAGGTGTTGAAACTACATAGTAAAATTAAGGTAATGGTAAAAAAATTAAACGCTTTCATTGGGCTTTGTTAGGTTTTGTTGTTTACGAAAATAATAAATTAAGTTAAGTATCTGTAGATTATAATTAAAAAGCCTCACGATTGCGAGGCTTTTGTATATACGATTGAAATGATATTTTAGATGTTTTATCTACTAATAATACGTGTAACGTCTCACTTTTGCAATGTATTTTGCCAATCTGATTACTTGATGGCTATAGCCATATTCGTTATCGTACCAAATGTATAACAAGACGTTTTTGCCATCTTTTCTTACAATGGTTGCTTTACTGTCGTAAATTGAAGGAGCAGAGCTGCCAACAATATCGCTGGAAACAAGTTCGTCGCTTAATTCGTATTTAATTTGTTCCACTAGATCGCCTTCAAGAGCATATTTTTTTATAATGGCATTGATGCCTTCCAAAGAAGTTTCTTTTTCCAGTTCTAAACTTAGTATAGCTAAAGATCCATTAGGGACAGGCACTCGAATGGCGTTGGAGGTTAATTTCCCTTCTAAAGCAGGTAAGGCTTTAGCCACAGCACTTCCAGCTCCAGTCTCGGTAATAACCATGTTTAGCGCAGCAGCACGTCCACGACGGTATTTTTTATGGAAGTTATCCACTAAATTCTGGTCGTTTGTATAAGCATGTATGGTTTCAAGGTGTCCACTTTTTACCCCTAGTGAATCTTCAACTGCTTTTAAAATAGGGGTAATGGCATTGGTTGTACAAGATGCTGCAGAGAAAATATCTACCGTATCTGGATTGTTTTCTAAATGGTTTACACCATGAACAATGTTTGGAACCCCTTTTCCAGGAGCAGTTAATAATACTTTATCTACACCTTTAGAGTTTAAATGTCTGCTTAAAGCCTCTTTATCTCTAAAAGCACCTGTGTTATCTATAACTAAAGCATGATTAATGCCATACTTGGTGTAATCTATATCTTCTGGATTGTTAGCTGAAATAATATTGACTGTGGTTCCGTTTATAATTAAAGCACTGTTTTTTAAATCTGCTACAACCGTTCCGGAAAAATCACCATGAACCGAATCGTTTCTTAATAACGAAGCTCTTTTTTCCAATACTGTTTGATCGATGGCACCACGGGTAACAATGGCTCTTAAACGCAACTGACTTCCTTTTCCTGTACGTGTCATCAATTCTCTGGCAACTAAACGTCCAATTCTACCAAAACCATATAAAATAACATCTTTTGGTTGAATGACATTGTCCTTATTGGCATCCTTTAATTTGTCTGCAACAAAAGCCAAAGCATTGCTATATTTTTTTTCTTCTAAATGAAATTCATAAGTTAATTTACCAATATCCAACTTTGCAGGAGGTAAATCCAAGGTTTGGATGGCTTGTGCAATTTCCACAGAATCGAAAATGGAAATTGGTTTTTGAACAAATTCGCCAGCATACTCGTGTAGGTTTAAAATTTGGCTTACGTTTCTGTCTATTAACTGGTTTCTAAAAAGTACCAATTCAATAGATTTGTCGTACCAAAGGTCGCTAACAATTTTAATAAACTCTACAGTAGCCTTTCTTCTGTCTGCTTGAAAAGCCAATTCGTTTTCATAAGTCTCGTTAAAACTCATTGTATTAAATATTTAGTGTGTTGTTAATATTTTCAACTTAGTTATGTTGCCTAGTTGAATTTGGTTGCAAAAATATGATATTTAAGTGGTATTTGAACCAGTTTTTGTAAAATAAAAATCCTTCAGGGTTATTCTGAAGGATTCCATATTCTTTTTATTTGGTGTTTTTTTAATTGAAATTATATCGTTCCACTTCACCATTGGAATTGATGAGTTCTATTCTTAACGGCTCGTAAACCGATTTGTTTCTTATTATTTCCTGAACATCATCCACATTATATACCTTATTGTTGTTTATGGAAGTCACTATGTCTCCTTCTTTAACACCATTGGCTCGTAAATACTTGGAATAGGTTTGTCCCAATCTTGAAATTTTAACACCATTGGCAGTGTTGTATTTTTTAAGCTCTTCTTTTGTGGCGTTTTTTACTATACCCAATTGCGGAATGGTATAGGTTTGATTTCTTACCAAGGTCACAGGCGTTTCTTTTAAATGACCGTTTCTTAAATAAGTAACCTGAACCACATCGTCTGGACGTTTGGTACTTAAATAGCCTGTTAAATCTGAGAACTTGGAAATTTTAACGTGGTCTATTTTTTTGATGATATCACCAGATTTCAAACCAGCTTCAAAAGCACCCGAATGTTCTTCAACCGAGTCTATATAAAAGCCTTCTGTTTCGTTTACGCTCAACCTTTCGGCAAAACTACTGTTTAAGGCACCTCCAGTAACACCTAAAATGCCATTTTGTACATTTCCAAATTCAATAAGGTCTTGAACAACTTTTTTGGCAATATTGCTTGGTACGGCAAACGAATATCCAATGTAGGAGCCTGTTTGGGACGAAATAGCCGTATTGATACCAATTAAATCACCATTGGAATTCACCAAAGCACCTCCAGAGTTTCCAGGATTTACTGCTGCATCTGTTTGTATAAAGGATTGTGTGTTTTTACCTGTTAAATCCCTGGACTTGGCACTGATGATACCTGCTGTTACAGTAGAGTTTAAATTAAACGGATTTCCAACAGCCAAAACCCACTCACCAATTTTTGCTTGGTCGCTATCCCCAAAAGTGGTGTATGGTAACTCATGGTCTGCTTCAATTTTCAATAAAGCAATATCTGTTTTGTTATCAGAGCCAATAATTTCAGCTTCATAAGTGCTGTTGTCGTTTAAGGTAATGGTTAACTCACTTGCACCTGCAATCACGTGATTGTTGGTAATGATGTAACCATCTGGTGATATGATAACACCAGAACCAGACCCTATTTGTGGTCTTTGAGGCGACCTTCCATAGAATAAATCCTCAAAGGTCATTTGTCCAGAACTTCCCATAGTGGTGTTTTTAACATGTACTACCGTATGAATGGTTTTTTCGGCAGCATGGGTAAAATCTATGCTGTTTTCAGGAATGAAACTAGAGTTTGAAAAATTGTTTACTGGCAATGCCAAAGGCGAAACTTCAGCTTGCGATAGGTTATGGGTGTTGTTTTCTTCTAAAAAGAATTTATAGGCAGAAAGCGTAATAGCTCCACCTAACACAGAAACTAATACTAGGGTTAAAATCTTTTTCATTGTATATATTGTTATTAGGTTTAAACGGGTTTATAATTTTTTATAACGATTAAAATTAATTTTTTATTGAATCTGTTTTTCAGTTTTAACGATTTTTAACGTCGTATTTAACGTGCATTTAACATGACATTAAACCATGTTAATTCTTATATTTGCCATGCTTATGGAATTAACATTTTACAAATATCAAGGAACTGGAAACGATTTTGTGATGATTGATAATCGTCAACAAATATTCGACAAAAACAATACCAAACTGGTTGCCAAACTCTGTAACAGACGTTTTGGCATTGGTGCAGATGGACTTATTTTGTTGGAAAACCATCCAAAATGGGATTTTAAAATGGTTTATTTTAATGCCGATGGTAACGAGAGTTCCATGTGTGGCAATGGAGGCCGTTGTTTAACGGCATTTGCCAAATTTTTAGGAATTATCGAAAATAAAGCCACTTTCGAGGCCATAGATGGTTTGCATCATGCCATTTTGGATAACCACGTTGTAAAACTGCAAATGCAGGATGTGCTTTCTGTAGAAATTCATAATCAACATGTGTTTTTAAATACAGGTTCACCACATCATGTGCAAATGGAAGCGCAACTAAAAAATTTGGATGTTAAAGAACTCGGTTCAAAAATTCGATATGGGAACCCATATCAGGATGAGGGAACCAATGTTAATTTTGTAAAAAAACTGTCTGACAACAGGTTTCAAGTAAGAACTTACGAACGTGGAGTGGAAGATGAAACCTTATCTTGTGGCACTGGAGTTACAGCTGTGGCCTTGGCAATGTATGAAACAGGTGAAACCAAGAACAAGCTTATTGTTTTGGAGACAGAAGGAGGCAATCTGCAGGTGTCCTTTGAAAAGAACAAAGATACATACAACAACATTTGGCTTATTGGTCCAGCCGAACAGGTTTTTAAAGGCTCTATAACATGCTAACATTAAAAGGAAAAGATATATATTTAAGGGCTTTGGAACCAGAAGATCTAGACTTTGTCCATGCCATAGAAAACCATGAGTCGGTTTGGGAAATCAGTAACACACAAACGCCATATTCCAGGTTTTTAATAAAACAATATTTGGAAAATGCACACAAAGATATCTTTGAAGTCAAACAACTGCGTTTGGTGATTTCAAATTATAACGATATAGCACTGGGAATGATAGACCTTTTCGATTTCGATTTTAAAAACAGTCGGGCAGGAGTGGGTATTTTAATTAAAGAAACCTCAGAAAGACAAAAAGGTGTTGGTAATGAAGCTTTAGGACTACTGATTAAATATTGTAACACACATTTAAACCTGCATCAATTGTATTGCAATATTTCTGAAGACAACCAAGCAAGCCTTAACCTGTTTTCCAAACACGGTTTTGAAATTATTGGGTTAAAAAAAGACTGGAACCTTGTAAATGGTTCTTATAAAAACGAATATTTACTTCAACGTATAAATTAATGTATTTTAAAAAGATTCTTCTTGCAATTGCCCTTATTGGGCTGGTGATCGCTGGTTTGTTTGCAAACTATGTGTATGGTGTGATGTTAGTGGACAACACAGCTTTCAATAACGAACAGGCTTATATTTATGTGCCTACAAACGCTACTTATACAGATGTTAGGGAGCAATTAAAACCTTTATTGAAAGATATTGAAAAGTTTGATGCCCTGGCCAAACAAAAAAAATACATAAACAATATCAAAGCTGGACGTTTTATTATAAAAAAGGGTATGAACAATAACGATATTATAAATTCCATAAGAAGCAAAAACGTACCATTACAGCTGGCTTTCAACAACCAACCAAACTTAAAGGCTCTCGCTGGTAGAATTTCCATGCAAATTGAAGCAGATAGCTTAAAATTGGTTGAGGTGATGCACGATAAGGATTTTCTAGCTGATCATTCCTTTTCTGAAGCTACTGCTTTGGGAATGTACATACCAAACAGTTATGAGTTTTTTTGGAATACCTCTGCAACAGAATTTCGGGAAAGAATGTTGAAAGAATACAAGCGTTTTTGGAATGACAATAGAAAAGCCAAAGCTAAAGCCCTAGGGTTAACGCAAACTGAAGTGATGACCTTGGCATCTATTGTGCACGAGGAGTCCAAACAGGCAGCAGAACAGCCAAGAATTGCAGGTGTGTATTTAAATAGGTTACGGATAGGTATGCCATTACAGGCTGATCCTACTTTAAAATTTGCTGCTTATCAGTTGCCAGAATATCAAAACACCGTGATAAAACGTGTTTTAAATAAGCATAAAGACATCAATTCGCCATACAATACCTATATGTACGCTGGTTTACCACCAGGATTAATTACCATGCCAGATATTTCTGCCATAGATGCAGTTTTAAACCCGGAAAAGCACCAATATCTCTATTTTGCTGCAGATGCCAACAGATTAGGCTATCATAAATTTGCCAAAACCCTTAGTCAACATAATGCCAATGCAAGGGAATATCAAAGGTACTTGTCTTCACAAGGGATTAATAGATAACCTTGGGAAAACATGATAAACATATCGTTACGGCATGTTTGGCTTTTTTTATGGCAAATATTTCTTTTTCACAGACTAAGCTAAATCAATTTTTAAAGCCAAGTGATACCTTAAACACTTCTAGACGCAATGCTGTGGTAATTACTGAAGCATCCATGGCTACTCTAACTTTGGTAGGTTTGAACCAGTTATGGTATGCCGATTATCCCAAATCCAAGTTCCATACGTTAAATGATAACAACCAATGGTTGCAAATGGATAAGCTAGGACATGTGTTTTCAGCTTATCAACTTGGTAGGTTAGGAGCCAATACCTTGCACTGGAGTGGAGTAAGTAAACAAGACCAGCTTATTTATGGTTCTACCATTGGTGTTGCTTTTTTAACAGTTGTAGAAGTTTTTGATGGGTATTCTGAAGAATGGGGCTTTTCGTGGGGAGATATGGCAGCCAATGTTACGGGTGCAGGTTTGTACGTAGGTCAAGAACTATTATGGAAAGAGCAACGGTTTACCATAAAATATTCGTTTCATAGAACCGATTATGCACCACAGAACCCAGAGGTGTTGGGCAACGGGTTTTCAGAAGAATTTTTAAAAGATTATAACGGTCAAACCTATTGGTTGAGTTTAAATTTGCATGCTTTTTTTAAGGAAAGTAAAATCCCTTCTTGGCTAAATGTAGCTCTTGGTTATGGAGCAGAAGGTATGATTTCTGGTTCCAATACCAATGATAACGATGTGGTACAAGAGCAAAACCCTTATAGGCAATTCTATTTAAGTTTGGATTTGGATTTAACTCGAATAAAGACAAATTCACATGTTTTAAGAACAATTTTTGACGTTTTTAACGTGATAAAAGTACCTTTTCCAGCCTTGGAGTTTAACGATAAAAATGGCATAAAGTTCCATGGAATCTACTTTTAGGAACACTTAATCGATTAATTTTCAGATATTAAAAAAATGTGCTATCTTTGCATGCTGAAATTTTCAAGTAATTATCACATGGATTTTTACTGAAGAAATTTAAAGATATGATAAAAAATATTGGAAGTTATTTAGCCCTATCACTTACAATATGTTTCTTATTGTTTGGATCGATTTACATGAATAAATCGGTTAAAGAAAAAAACTACACATCACCAAGATACGCGTCTAACGATGTTGATCATGGCGAAGTTGTCCAAGACAACTTATTTCCTGTACACGAACCTCAAGTACCTTATTCCCCTACCTTAGGAAAATCCTTAATTGGTTTTAAAGAAGCCCTGGGATTTAAGGAATCTGGTGGTGATTATTTTACAGTTAACACCTTTGGTTATCTGGGGAAATATCAATTTGGAAAAGAAACCCTAAAGTTGATAGGCATTCACAATCCGGTTCATTTTTTAAGCAATCCAGAACTACAGGAAAAAGCTTTTATTGCAAATGCTGAACGTAATAAATGGATTTTAAGGAAAGACATCAAGCGTTTTTCCGGAAAAGTCTTAAATGGAACTAAGATAACAGAATCAGGGATTTTGGCAGCTGCACATTTAGCTGGACCAGGAAATGTCAAAAAATATTTAAGAAGTTATGGAGCCAATGGCTTTAAGGATGCCTACGGAACTTCTATTTCTTATTACATAAAAAAATTCTCTGGTTACGATACGTCTAAAATCAAACCCAACAGAAAAGCCAAAGTAAAACATTCGGCTTAGATTTTATTCTTTATGAATAATAAATAGTGTAGGTCTTTTGTGAAGGTCTACACTATTTTTTTTCCATGCTGCTACTGTTTGTGTTTTTATGTATTCGCTAGTTAAAGTAATGTCACAGGCCACACAAACCAGTGTCATGTCGTTTAAAGCCTGACAAATATCTTCCAGCAATTTGTTGTTTCTATAAGGTGTCTCTATGAACGATTGCGATTGGTTTTGGCTGTAGGACAGTTGTTCCAAACGTTTCAATTCTTTTTTTCTTTCCACTTTATCAATAGGTAAATAGCCGTTAAAGGCAAAACTTTGACCATTCATACCAGAACTCATATGAGCCATAACAATGGAGGAAGGACCAACCAATGGAACCACTTGAATGTTTTGTTTGTGTGCCAACATAACCACATCTGCTCCAGGATCTGCAATGGCTGGACAGCCGGCTTCAGAAAGCAAACCAACGTGCTTGCCTAGTAGACAAGGCTCTAAAAAACCAGGGAGTTCACTGGGATCCGTAAATTTGTTTAAAAGGAATATCTGTAAGCTAGCTTGTTTTTTGCTTGGTTTTATTTGTTTTATAAAACGTCTGGCAGTTTTTTCGTTTTCAACAATGTAAACATCTACTTGTTCCACAATTTTTTTTACTGAAATTGGTAAAACTTCCAAAGGAGCAGTATCTCCAAGAGTGGTAGGTATCAGGTATAGTTTTCCGTAAGGGCTTGTCATTAATTCGTTATTTGATAAGGAGTTTATGAGTTGTTTTAGAACCAGAATTTGAGATTACTTCTGTTAAATACAAACCTGTGGCTAAGGATTTGGTACCTATGTGAATTTCAGAAGCTGTATTTTTTGTAATGGATTTTATAAGTTTTCCTTGAAGGTTATAGATATGTATGGATTCAATGACAACTTGTGGATTGTTGCTTTTAACGATAAAAGAATTGCTGGCAGGATTAGGATACATTTTTATTTGTAACAATGTGTTTTCTTCAATTCCCAAACTGGCATCCAATATTCTATAAATATTTCCTGAGTCTATTCCAGCTATGTATATTTCGCCATTCACATCTTCACCAAAACCAGTCCAGCCATTGCCGGAATAGGGCTCTGTAAAAGTCATGTTCCAGGTACCTCCATTGTTTTCCAGGATACCAATTTCATTACTGCAATAATCTGCAAAAAAATACAAACCACTAAGATTGGCTTGAGCTGTTCCACGATATCTGTAACCTCCCGTAATAGAGCATTTAAAGTTGCCACTGGTGGTATGCGTGTATTGTGAAACAGGAAAAGTCAATTCGCTGGTGTCGCTAGGACAGTTGCCGGAAGTGTCATATACTTGATTTCCCTCGTAACAACGCCAACCATAATTAACAGCAGCTTGATTTAAAGGAACCATATCTATTTCTTCTATTTGTCCTTGACCAACATCTCCAATCCAAAGATCGTGAGTTTGTCTGTCAAAAGAAAACCTCCAAGGATTTCTTAAACCATAAGCCCAAATTTCAGGTAAGGCATTTGGTTCTTGAGTATTAGGGAATGGGTTGCCTGCTGGAATGGCATAATTCAAGCCTCCACTGGAACTGTTTACATCTATGCGCAGCATTTTGCCTAATAAAGTAGTTAAATCTTGGGCTCTATCTCCTGGGTCTCCACTGGAACCTCCATCTCCAAGCCCAATATATAAATATCCATCATTTCCAAAAGCTAAATCGCCACCATTATGGTTGCTGTTGGGTTGGGTAACAGTTAATAATATTACTTCTGTGCTTGCACTGACTGTATTGGCATCAGGTGGATTTACAGTATATCTAGAAACCACGGTATCGCCATTGTTATCAGTGTAATTTACATAAAAATAACCGTTTGATGCATATTGCGGATGAAAGGCCAAACCCAACAAACCTCTTTCACCACCACTTAAAACCTTGGAATCTATATCTAAAAAAGAGGTGTTGTTTACAGAGCCATCAGAATTGATTATTTTAATATGCCCTCCTTGTTCCACAATAAACAATCTATCGTCTCCAGCGTTCCTAATACTTAAAGGATCATTGAAACCAGAAGCAACCAGACCTAGTTCAATTTCTTGTGAAAAGAGAAAGCATGGAAATAATAAAAGCACTAAAATTGTGGTATGGAATTTCATCTTATTGATATTTTTTGGATTAGTAATACAAATTACAAAAAATCAAATAAGAAAACTAAAAAATACTCTCAAAGTCAATTATTTAAGCAATTTTTTTGCTATTTGTCCACAGGCTTCGTCTAGCATTTTATAGGTGCTATCAAATCCTTGAATGCCTCCTGTATACGGGTCTGGTACGTTATAATTTTGGTTTGGGTAAATTTCATCCAAAATCATTTTTACTTTTTTTAAGTCTTTGTCGTTCCTGGCAAGTTTTGTTACATTTTTGAAGTTGGATTCATCCATGACATAGATAAGATCAAATGCGTCAAAATCTGCAACAGTAAATTGTCTGCCTCGTTGATTGGTAATATCCAAACCGTATTTTTCAGCAACTTTAATGGAGCGTTTGTCTGGAAGATCACCCACATGATAATCACCAGTTCCGGCTGAATCTACAAAAAACGATTCTTGAGGAAGCTTGGATTTTAAGATGCCTTCTGCTAATGGCGAACGGCAAATATTACCTAAACATACCATTAGAATTTTAGTCATAATAGTTTATGATTTATTAATGAATTGAATTTAAACCGATAATTTTTTTGAAAGGTCTTCAACATATTTTCTAAACTGTTTGTCTGTTGAAGTTAAATTGTCCACCGTTTTACATGCGTGAAGCACAGTGGCATGGTCTCTTTTTCCAATTTGAGAGCCAATGCTAGCTAAAGACGCTTTGGTGAGTTTTTTGGCAAAAAACATGGCCAATTGCCTAGCTTGTACAATATGTCGTTTTCTGGTTTTGGATTGTAGCGTGTCTATATCCATTTGAAAATAATCGGAAACAACTTTTTGGATATAATCAATGGAAACTTCCCGTTTGGTGTTTTTGACAAACTTTTCTACAACTTGCTTGGCTAAATCTATGGTTATTTCCTTTTTGTTAAAGGAAGATTGTGCAATTAAGGAAATGATGGCTCCTTCCAGTTCTCGAATATTGGATTTAATGTTTTTGGCAACATATTCAATAATTTCTTCAGGCATTTCCACGCCATCACGATAAAGCTTGTTTTTTAATATGGAAACACGGGTTTCAAAGTCTGGACTTTGCAATTCTGCCGAAAGTCCCCATTTAAACCTGGACAGCAAACGCTGTTCAATGTCCTGCATGTCTACAGGCGCTTTGTCACTGGTTAAAATAACCTGTTTCCCATTTTGATGCAAATGGTTGAAAATATGGAAGAACACATCTTGGGTACCAGATTTACCAGAAAGGAATTGGACATCATCAATAATAAGGACATCTATTATTTGGTAAAAATGGATAAAATCGTTTCGATTGTTCTTTTTAACGGAATCTATATATTGTTGCGTAAATTTTTCAGCAGATATATACAAAACCGTTTTTTCAGGATATTTGTCTTTAATGTCAACACCAATGGCATGAGCTAAATGTGTTTTACCCAAACCAACTCCTCCAAAAATAAGCAATGGGTTAAAAGAGGTGCCTCCTGGTTTGGAAGCCACTGCCAATCCCGCACTTCTGGCCAAACGGTTGGAATCCCCTTCCAGGAAATTCTCAAAACTGTAATTTGGGTTGAGTTGCGATTCTATTTTAACATTGCGAATCCCTGGGATTATAAATGGATTGCGCAATTCGGGATTTTTATTGTTTAGTGGAATATCAACATCCTGAGCTTTTACAGTAGGCCTGTTGGAACTTGGAATTCTTTCGGTAAAAGGTTGTTTGTTGCCATAAGTGTTTTCCATTTTAATAATGTAAACAAGTTTGGCCGTTTCCCCCAATTCCTTGGTTAAGGCTACTTTTAAAATTTTAACGTAGTGTTCTTCAAGCCATTCGTAAAAGAATTTACTAGGTACTTGAATGCTCAAAGATTTATCTGTAAGCTTCACTGCTTTAATTGGTTCAAACCATGTTTTGTAGGCTTGCGGCTGAATGTTATCCTTTATGAATTCAAGACAATTATTCCATACCGATTGCGCAGTTACACTCATTATTGTTTTAAAGATTTATACGTTAGTTATTGAAAGAGAAATGGCTTTCTCTGATTGATTTTATAGCTTGACAAATATGTGAACAAAATTCTTAAAAAAAAAATCAATTGCTATTGAATTTAAAGAAATTTTTTCTCATGTTTAATGCATTGCCTAAACTACAAAAAATTATTTAAATACTTCTATGAATTTCGACGAAATACCAATAAGAGTGAGATATGGTGAAACAGACCAAATGGGAGTGGTTCATCATGGAAATTATGCTTTATACCTTGAAATGGGACGAACAGAATGGCTCCGAAAAAAAGGGATTTCCTATCGTGAAATGGAAGAAAGCGGAATCATGCTCCCTGTTGTTTCCATGAGTTTAAATTATAAGAAGTCAGCGCTTTATGATGACGTGGTTAAAGTAAAAACTCAGTTAAAAAAAACACCTGCCGTAAGAATAGAATTTGACTATGAAATTACCAATCAAGCAGGGGAAATCTTGGTGCAGGCAACAACCGTTTTGGCTTTTATTGACATGAAAACCAAAAGGCCCATAAAATGTCCTGATTATATTTTAGGGAAATTAACGGTTTAATTTCCCAGTTCTTTAATGGTCACTTCAAAAATGGATTGAAAACTGTCTTGAACTTTTTGGGCATTCTTTAATCTTACAGAGATTTCTATTTTGCAATCCAATTCCAGGGTTTGATTTATCACTTTTAAGTTTTGCTCTTTAATCACGCGCATCACTTTATTCATGTTTTTATAATCAAAGTGAATTTCAAAATGTTTGTTTATGGTTTTGGTAACAATTTTTGATGCTTCCAAAGCCATTTGTGCAGCAGTTTTATAAGCATGTATCAAGCCGCTAACACCAAGTTTGACACCACCAAAATATCTAACTACAACTATGAGTATGTTGGTTACTTCAAACGATTGAATCTGACCATAGATAGGCATGCCAGCACTGTTGTTGGGTTCCCCATCATCATTGGCTCTAAATTGAATTTGGTTTTCAAAGGTGCCTATTTGGTATGCATAACACCAATGTCTGGCAGAATGATGTTGTTTTTTTAAGTTCTCTATATGCCCTTTTACTTCTTCTTCATTTTTCACAGGAAAGGCATAGCCAAAAAATTTACTGTTTTTGTCTTTGAATAGGACCTCTGTAGAAGGTTTGGTTATGGTTTTGTAGCTGTCTTTTTTATCCATTAGGCCAAAGTTACTAATAAGATCGAAATAATGGCCAACCCAACACCAATCCAGTTTTTAAAAGATAGTGTCTCTTTAAATAGAGCTAAGCCAATCAACGATGTAAACATGACTATGGCTACATTATTTATGGTAAAAATGGTAGAACTCTCCAGTGTTTCGTGATGTAAGGCTTTTAGTAAATAATAGATAGATGCATAATTTACAATTCCTAAAGCCAAACCTCCCAAAATGCTTTGAGGATTGAATTTAAAATTTTTACCAATTATCTTGAACATCAAGATTCCAATTCCAAAGCAAGCAGCAAAGAAAAATATGGTAGCCGAAAACAAGGGAATGCCACCATCTTGGATATAGGTGGATTCTATAAATTTAATGGAGGTGTCAATTATACCAGAACCTAAGAACAGTATTATGGGAAACAAGAGGTTGCTTTTAAAATGAAATGTGGCGTGTTTTTTTACAGACACAAAGTAAACAGCAAACAAAGCAAGTAAAATACCTAGCATTTTTTGAAAACCAGTACTTTCTTGATACATATAAATACCAAATATCACAGGAATAATAACACTCATTTTGGTAGCGACCGAAGCGACTGAAAGACCGTTACGCTGCGATGTTATTGCCATGACATTAAATATGGCAATAAACAAAAAACCCAGTGCCACTGCTCCAAAAAACCATTGAGACTGCACTATATCATAAACATTTAACGGGTTTTTGGAAGTTATAAAGCCACAAAAACAAGCCGTTACGTAATTGAATACGATGGCTTGAAGCGTATTTATTTTAAACCTATCAAATAACTTGAAGATGATAAAAATAAAGGTGGAAGCTAGAATACTTAATAATAAATAGATCAAAAGAGGTCTTTTTTAATGGTGAACAAGTTGGTGATATCCTCAGTTTTTGGATTGATATGCCATGTGTGAATGCCTAATTTTGCAGCTGCTAAGGTATTTTCTTCTGTGTCGTCTATAAACAAACAGGATTCAGGTGTTAGTTGGTTTTCTTCCAACACAAATTGATAAATATCAGCATTGGGTTTTCTAAGCTGTATTTCGTGTGACAAGTAAAAGGCATCGAAACAATTTTTAAACTCTTCGTAAAAAGACACATCGTTTTTTATGCTATCTATGTGTAAGGTGTTGGTGTTGCTCAATAAGATAAGTTTGAATTTATTTTCTTTGGCAAGATTTTTTATAAATTCCAGTCTATGTTTCGGGAAATCCTTTAAAATACAATTCCATGCGTAAAGAATATCCTCTTCGGTTAATTCAGGAAAGTTCCCTAAATAAAATTCCAAGAATTCTTCGGTAGAGACTAAGCCTTGTTCGTACAAGCTGTTTACGGCAATCATTTCTTCTGTAAAGGTTTCCAGTTTAAAGATGCTAAGGGCATGGTTCATGGCGCCTTCTTTGTCTAGGTTTATAAACACATCGCCAAAATCGAATATAAGGGTTTTAATCATGATTTTTTTTTCTACTATACTGCTCAAGATCTACTCCAGCAGGAATTTTTAATTTTCGTTTGTGTGAATTTTTAACACGTCAGTATCTATAATGGTTTCTGAAATTATTTTACCGGAAATATGTGGTGCCTTAACCCCTTGTTTAAAGCTGGTGTTTCCAATAAAAACACGGGCTTCGTCCCAAAGATTTTCATTTATAAAGGTTTGAAGTGTTTCCCTTCCTCCTTCCACAATTATGGACTGTATGTCCTTTTGGTGTAAATAATCAGCCAGTTGCTTGGCTACCTGGTTGGAAAAATCGATTTCTTTTTCGGAAATTATTAAGGTTTCTGCTTCATTGTTAAAAATTTGAAAGTGTTTAGGGAGTTTAAGGGCTCTATCCAATACCACCCGAACAGGATGTTTTCCTGTCCAATCCCTAACCGTTAAACCGGGATTATCTTCCAAAACCGTTTTGGTGCCAACCAAAATAGCTTGTTCTTCAGCTCGCCATTTGTGAACCAGCTGTCTGGAATATGGATTGGTAATCCAAACAGGTTTTTGTTCTTTTCTGGTTTTTGGAGCAATAAATCCATCTTGTGTTTCGGCCCATTTTAATATAATGTAAGGCCGTTTTTTGCTGTGAAAGGTAAAAAAACGTTTGTGATGTTCTTTACAAGCTGCTTCCATAACGCCAAGGGTTACTTTGCAACCAGCCGCTTTTAGTTTGTCGATGCCTTTTCCTGACACTTTGCTATGGGAGTCCATGGTGCCAATAACCACATGTGGAATACCATGTTTAATTATCAAATCGCTGCAAGGTGGTGTTTTGCCAAAATGGCTACAGGGTTCCAAGGTTACATAAAGGGTTGCTTTATGCAGCAGTGTTTTGTCTGCAACAGATGCTATGGCATTTACTTCGGCATGTGGTCCTCCATAGGCGCTTGTAAAACCTTCGCCAATAATTTGTTCTTTATATACAATCACGCTTCCAACCATTGGGTTTGGAGCTGTTGTACCAAGCCCATTTTTAGCAATTTCAATACAGCGTGTTATGTATTTTTCATGTATCTTCATCCCGACAAATTTCAGTGTAAAAATAACATAATAAAGTGAGCAATAATAATATTGTTATTAGAGAAATAACTTTGGCAGATAATGTCCAAATGGCAAAAGTAATTCGCGATGTTTTAATAGAGTTTGGTGTGCCAAAGGTTGGAACGGCTTATGCAGATGCCTCTTTGGATTGCATGGCAGAAACCTATGCTAAGGAAAAGTCGGTTTATTTTGTGGTAACAAATAAAGGCCAGGTAATTGGAGGTGCTGGAATTGCTCCATTGGATCATGGTGAAGGCAACATCTGCGAACTTCAAAAAATGTATTTCTTGCCAGAAGCCAGAGGCTTGGGCTTAGGAATAGAAATGATGCATAAATGCCTGGCTAAGGCCAAGGATTTTGGTTACGATAGTTGTTATTTGGAAACCATGCCATATATGGATGCGGCCAAAAAACTATATGCCAAGGTTGGATTTGAATGTTTAAAGAAACCTATGGGAAATACAGGGCATTATTCGTGTAATGTTTGGATGATTAAAACCTTATGAGATTAAAAGATATACAAAAGGTGTTTCATCAAGAATTGGATGTTATTTATGGTAAAAACGAAGTGGCCAGTTTTTTCAATATCCTAATGTCACATTATTTAAAACTAAACCGGATTGCTTTGGTCCTTGAGCCAGAGCTAACGGTTTCAAAAGAAGAAGAACAACCTTTGTTTGAGGCTTTAAGCCGATTGAAACAGGAAGAACCCATTCAATATATTATAGGTGAAACGCAATTTTATGACTTGATTTTTAAGGTGAATGAACACACCTTGATACCCAGACCTGAAACCGAAGAACTCGTGCAATGGATTGTTAAATGTCATTCTGAACGTAGTGAAGAATCTCAATTAAAGATTCTAGACATTGGCACAGGAACCGGTTGTATTGCCATTTCCCTGGCTATACACCTACCAAAAGCTAAAGTTTACGCTTTGGACCTCAGCAAAGAGGCACTAAAAGTAGCAAGACAGAATGCTGAATTGAACAATGTGGAAGTTCATTTTATAAATGCAGACATTTTAAATAGGGATTCATGGAATTTGGAGTTTAAGGATTTGAAATTTAATATCATTGTTTCCAATCCACCTTATGTAAGAAACCAGGAAAAAGCAGAAATTAAAAATAACGTCCTCAAACACGAACCACATTTGGCTTTGTTTGTTGAAGATCACGATCCGTTGCAATTTTACAATGTTATTTCAGATATTGCTGTTGATAAATTGACCGAAAATGGCTTGCTGTTTTTTGAAATAAATCAATATCTTGGAAACGAAACCAATCAATTATTGCACAACAAAGGGTTTAAGGATTTAGAATTAAAAACAGATATTTTTGGCAATAACCGTATGTTAAAAGGCTTAAAGAATTTTTAACCCATGACCATTAAAGAACAGATTTTACAATTACGAGACGAGTTAAACAAGCACAATTACAACTACTATGTGTTGGATAATCCTACGATAAGCGATTATGAATTCGATTTAAAACTCAAGCAATTAATTGCTTTAGAACAGCAACATCCCGAATATTTTGATGTAAACTCCCCAAGCCAAAGGGTTGGAGGAGAGATTACCAAAAATTTTGAAACGCTTGTGCATGAACATCGTATGTATTCGCTGGACAACTCTTATTCAAAAGAAGATTTATTGGATTGGGAAACCCGAATATCAAATTTTTCGGGATAATCCCCTTGCAATTGCAAAGGCACGGATTTAA
>NZ_CAXATZ010000032.1:0-32838 GCF_963971605.1 uncultured Xanthomarina sp. | reverse complement strand
GTTATTACTTCTGGACATACTTCTGCTTCCGCAAATGTTACCATTTGGAGAGAGTGTGAAAGTGGTGTTGAAGGAGATGAAACATTAGAAATTAGTTTTGCAGATAATATTGCCAATGCTAAAATGTCACCATTTTCTATGGATATTTCAATAGAAAATGATTGGGTAAACGACGTTATTGAAATTACTTTCGATTGGTCTGGTGAATTAACGTATGATTCTGGTTTACCTTCAGAAAACACTATCGATTTTTGTTCTATTGATATAGACTATATCATTACTGATGATTTAGGTAATGCTTTAGGATATATTGCTGGTACAGGTGATTGTCCTGAGATAGCTGAAGTTTCAGGTTTAACAGATGGAACTTATTTCATTATTGCAGAACTATACGACCAGCCATTTAGCGCTCCTGCATATGATGGTCCGTTAACTACGATACCTCAAACTGTAACATGGATGCAATGTGGTTTCCCTGCTACTACTGGTGAATTTTCTAACGAGTTGTTAACTACTGCAACGCCAACTGGTGACGTATTACCTATTGCTGTTTTAGAAGTTACTGGAGGTTACAATTACACTGTCACTCCATTCTAAATAGAATAAATTATTAAAAGCAAAAACCATCTCTCACGAGATGGTTTTTTTATACCTTTGTTTTATGGAAAACAGCACACAAATATTTGGTTTAAGGGCTATCATGGAAGCTATATATTCTGGAAAAACCATTGAAAAGGTATTTCTTCAAAAAGGTTTAAAAGGTGATTTATATAACGAACTGGAGTCCTTGTTACGTAAAGAAAACATTAATAGCTCTTATGTGCCAATTAAAAAATTAAACAGGTTAACAAACAAAAATCACCAAGGTGCCGTGGCACAAATGTCACCTGTAGCTTTTCATGACTTAGAAGAGCTGGTATTACAAGTTATGGAGACCGGTAAAACACCATTATTTGTGCTTCTTGACCAATTAAGTGATGTTAGAAATTTTGGCGCAATCATTAGAACAGCTGAATGCACAGGTGTAGATGGTATTATTATACAGAAAAAAGGTGGTGCTCCTGTAAATGGCGACACGATAAAAACAAGTGCTGGTGCTGTATTTAAAGTCCCAATATGTAAAGTAGATCATATTAAGGATGCCATGTTCTTTTTACAGGCTTCTGGAATTAAGGTCATAGCTGCCACAGAAAAAACCTATCATACCATTTACGATGTTTCCTTTAAAGAACCTTGTGCCATTATTATGGGTTCAGAAGGAAGAGGTATCAATCCATCGGTTCTTAAATTAGTGGACGATAAAGCCAAATTACCCCTTTTGGGTGAAATAGAATCATTAAATGTATCTGTAGCATGTGGCGTATTTCTTTACGAAGCACTTAGGCAACGGCTCTAATTATTCTGTATCCTTATTTGGTTTAAATGTATAATGAATGGTTGGCCTATTTTCCTCAAGGGGTTCCGTAGGTGTATCTACTTCCATATTTGTTTCTGGGAATTCTATAAAATTACCATGTTCATCAAAATGTTTTAAAAAAGGGTCATCTGCTTCATTAAAGGTTTCCTCTTCCCAAGCATACTTTTTAGGTTTAGCTATCTCCTTCTTAAATATAAGTGCAAATAAAAACCCTGTTATTAAACCTGCTGTATGTCCTTCCCATGAAACACCATCAACTATAGGAAACACATACCAGATCATACTTCCATAAAGAAAGACAACTAATAAGGACAAGGCTATCAAACGATAATATTTGGCAAAAATGCCTTTAAAAAAAGTAAAACTTACCAGTACATAAATTAAACCACTGGCACCAATATGATAAGATGGTCTTCCGATGCTCCAGGTAATTAACCCAGACACCAGAATGCCATACAAAATCACTTTCCACGCTATAGGTTTATAAAAATAAAACAAGGCTGCCGTAAGAACAAAAAGTGGAATGGTATTATGGTATAAATGAGATATCCCAGAATGTATGAACGGACTGAAAAAAATACCACGTAAACCGGTTATGGTTTGTGGATATATGCCAAATTTTGTAAAATCAATACCAAAGCGAATTTCAACCCAAAAAACCACCCAGATTAAGAGAACAAAGAAAATGGGATATAGTACAACACCATTGGAAAATTGAAAATGCTCTTTAGATTTCATATTTAAATTTAAAAAATATAATACAAATACATGACCATAAATAGTTTTCGTGCAATATTGTCAGATGTCCTGGACATCTATCAATTCTTTTTATAAAATTCTGACTTGGACGGAATTTATATTATTTTTACCATATGAATGAACCTTTAGCTGAAAGATTGCGTCCAAAAACATTAGCTGACTACATTAGTCAAACCCATCTTGTTGGAGAACAGGGAGCTTTAACCAAACAAATTGAGCAAGGTTTAATTCCCTCCATGATTTTTTGGGGACCTCCTGGAATAGGCAAAACAACACTTGCCAATATTATTGCCACAGAATCTGGAAGACCATTTTATACATTAAGCGCAATAAATTCCGGAGTAAAGGACGTACGTGATGTCATTGAAAAAGCCAAAACCAGTGGTGGTTTGTTTACAACCAAAAATCCTATTTTATTTATAGATGAAATTCATAGATTTAGTAAATCACAACAAGACTCTTTATTACAAGCGGTAGAAAAAGGTTGGGTGACTTTAATTGGTGCCACAACAGAAAATCCGAGTTTTGAAGTAATTCCTGCCCTTTTATCCCGTTGTCAGGTTTATATTTTAAATTCTTTTAGCAGAAACGATTTAGAAGCCCTTTTAGGGCGAGCTATTGAAAAAGATGAGCAGATATCTAAAAAAAACATAACACTAACAGAAACAGATGCCTTATTGCGCCTTTCTGGTGGTGATGCCAGAAAATTATTGAATATTTTTGAATTGATAGTCAACTCTGAGACATCAGATAAAATAACCATAACCAACGAATCGGTTTTACAAAAAGTTCAAAACAATACAGTTCGATACGATAAAACAGGTGAACAACATTACGACATTATTTCTGCTTTTATTAAATCCATTCGTGGTAGCGATCCTAATGCTGCTGTGTATTGGTTGGCCAGAATGATTGAAGGTGGTGAGGATGTAAAGTTTATCGCCAGAAGATTGCTTATCCTTGCCAGTGAAGATATTGGCAATGCCAACCCAACTGCTTTGATTATGGCAAACAATACCTTTCAGGCTGTTTCGACCATTGGACATCCAGAATCGCGTATTATTTTAAGTCAGTGTGCAACCTACTTGGCTTGTTCCCCTAAAAGCAATGCTGCTTATGAAGCCATTAACAAAGCGCAGGAGTTGGTAAAAAACACAGGAGACTTACCTGTGCCTCTTGCCATAAGGAATGCACCTACCAAACTTATGAAAGAATTGGGCTATGGCGAAGATTACAAATACGCGCATAGTTATGAAAACAATTTTGCCAAACAAGAATTTTTACCGGAAGACATAAAAAACACCACACTCTACAATCCTGGGAATAACTCAAGGGAACAAGCACAAAGGGAGTTTTTGAAAATTCGTTGGAAAGACAAATACAAATATTAAAGCTTGATATTCAATTTGGTGTTAGTTACCTGATTTCCATCATTTTCTGAAAGCACCCACGCTCCTGCTTCTTTAAAAACCATGGCATTTTTACCTTGAACCATGAAGACTTCTGGATTTCTTGTATTTAAAAGAACCATAACAACCTTTGAGGATTTATCAACAAGTTGGTAACCTCCATCCGTTTTTTGTGCAAACAATAGGGTTTCCATGGTTTTGGTAGTGGAATCAGCAACAGTTTCTGCTGTCTCAGCAACAACGACCTCAGGAGTGGTTTGGTTGTTTTTTTCTTCTTTTAAAGCAGCCAGTTCTTCTTTGAGCTTTTCAATTTCTTCTTTAGAAGCTTCGCTTTTAGACGTGCCCATGGCCAGAATGGTTTCATTTGGTTGGTATTTGTAATTTAAAGCCTTCAAATGTAAAAAAGCATCTCTTAACGCTTTGTTATAAGCAATGGCATACTTTTTTTCAAAACTCTCACCAAAATCTGAAAAATAGATAAGTTCTCCTTTGCAATTTGTTAATTCTATTCTCAACCTTGTTTTAAAGGTACGGGATTCGTCTGCAACATCCGATTTTAATGCTAAACAAGGATTAAACATTAAATCTTCAGGAAATATCTCGTCCTCCTTTAATGCTATGAATCCGTATTTATTGAATAAAAAATGTGATATGGAGTTAAGCTGAAACTGGTCTTCTTCATCTAAAAAATCGTATTGGTTGGGTACAATAACATATTTGTAATCATTAACACTGTTTTGTGAGAACGATGCCATGGAGAAGATACAAAGTATGGCAAATAACAGAAATTTCTTAAACATGTGCGTTTTTTTTAAATTCGTGTAAAGATAGTAAGGATTATAAAAATAATTTTAATTCCTCTAATTTATTTATCTGTTTGATGTGGCTTTGGGCAGCAGTTTTTAAATAGTTGAAATATATGGCTTCCATACCAAAATTCAGTGCGCCCAAAACATCTGCTTCCATATTGTCACCAATCATGATACTGGATTCCGGATTGGCTTTGACCTTCTGTAACGCATGGTTGAAAATAATGGGATTTGGTTTTTTTACACCAACCTGCTCCGAATCCGTAACCGATTTAAAAAAGTGATAAATGTTTGAGTTCTTAAGTTTACTTTCTTGCACTTCCTGAAACCCATTGGTTATTATATGTAAGCGATATTTAGGTTTTAAATAGTTTAAAGTGCCCAAGGTGTCTTGAAACAAATGGTTGAAAGACGTTAAGTAAGCAATATAATCTGTAGACAATTTATGGATTAAGGTGCTGTCTGCTTGAAAAGAAATTCTATTGAAAGTATCATTCAACCGGTTATAGCGCAAAGAGGCTTTGTCTATTTTATCTTCTCTATAAAGTTTCCAATATTCTAGGTTTATAGGCTCGTAATGACTTAAAAATTCATCTATATCCACTGTCACGTTGTGCATTTTAAATATTTTATGGAATGTTAGTGCCGAATTTTTATCAAAATCCCAAAGCGTATGGTCCAAATCGAAAAAAACGTCTTTTATGCCTTTAATTTTCATGAGCTGATTCTAAAATAATATTAAACAATTCTTTATAGCCTTTCCATCTATCCACCTCACTAAAAGTATAATTATGGAACACTGGCACAAACTCTCCATGAACTTTTTTAACCTGATATATAATTTCGTTCAAGGCCTTTTTCTTATCCAGCAATGACTGGAACTTCAATAGCGAATAATCCAGCAAATGATAAGAACATATTTTTAAAGGGGTCTGTATTTCGTAATCCAGATCGTAAAAGAAAAAAGGCGTGCAGGTTCCAGCCCTAAAGCCAGGATGGTTGACATAACCCATGGTATAATCTTCCAAAATTTCCAATTCTACCAAATTTCTGTAGGATTCCGGTAAGTTCAGTTTTGAAAAAGAGTGTCTGGAGGCCGATAGTGAGGTATTTAAAATGGCTTCCATACGTCCTTTTTCTTTTTTTAAAATGCTAATGTCCTCCAAAGCAAAATATGA
The DNA here is from genome assembly GCF_963971605.1 of uncultured Xanthomarina sp. Taxonomy (NCBI): domain Bacteria; kingdom Pseudomonadati; phylum Bacteroidota; class Flavobacteriia; order Flavobacteriales; family Flavobacteriaceae; genus Xanthomarina; species uncultured Xanthomarina sp. The sequence continues at coordinate 27,266 of NZ_CAXATZ010000032.1, read as the reverse complement.
AGCTTTAAGGCCAACTTGGCAATAATCTGCCACTTGCTTGATAAGTGTGATAAACTTCTTCTTTTGGGCATCAATGCCTTTGTCATAGGTAGAGTAATCGCCTATTAAAAAGAAAAAAAGGAATTTGAACTGGCTGTGTTTTTGTTTGTTTATAATGTACTTAAAGGTATCATAAGTATCCCTTTTCAGGCCAAAAAGCACCATATACCTGTAATATAGTTTTTTAAAATTAAAACTGAACAAGTCTTTAACCGTACCACCAAAGGTTCTCATTATGCCCTTAAGCTTAAAATTATAAGCTGAAGGCACATCTATAATAGGTTTAATGGTATATTGCCTTTCGGGAAACTGAAAATCCGGATAGTTTTCCTGAAAGACTTTTTTAAATTTATAAGCCCAAATATCCACAACAGGTTGATGCAAAAAATCATGTTTATAAGCCAAACTTTCTTGAGCTGTAAACCTGCCATATTGGTCTTTAACGTGTGGCAAATATTCTTCATACCGACTGAGCAGGTAGAAGATAGCCGAAAAAATATCAAATGGGATGGCACTTTTATCGCCATTAAAAAAGAAGCATTTGGTTTCTTCCCAGTCCTGGACACTTATTTCAACATCGGAAAGCCCCTGTTCGTATAGGATATCATGACTTCTAACAAATATCTCGTTGCTGAGAGGTTGTCTGGTATAAGACATTTTTAAGCTATCGTGTGCAATAAAATCTTCAATGGTCGTTGTAAAATCCACAGGAATGCCTAAAATCCTGGTAAAAACCTGTTTGAAGGCATATTTTAAACGAGGTGTTATTTTGTGGGTATATACTAGTAACATGTATGATTTTAAATTGAAAATTCAAGGCTCCAATTCCGAAACCCTAAAAGTAACCAATTCCCTTTGCAAAACCTGTTTATTGGCTTTGGAATTTGGAATTTGCTTTTTTTTTTGAAATGTCTATAATATGGCTTCATCAGCAAAGCTAAAATAGGCTTTTTCCGTTATGATAACATGGTCCAAAACTTTTATGTCCAAACTTTCGCCTGCCAGTTTCAGTTTTCGTGTTAGTTGTTTATCGGCTTCACTGGGTTTTAAAGTTCCAGATGGATGGTTATGAACCAAAATAAGACCTGTAGCCCCTACTTCAAGGGCATTTTTAAGCACCAAGCGTACATCTACCAAGGTGCCTGTAATACCTCCTTTGCTCAATTGATTTTTTTGAATGATTTTATTGGAATTGTTCAAGTAAATAATCCAGAATTCTTCATGAGGTAACTCTCCTAACAAAGGCTGCATAATGTGAAACACAGACTGGCTAGAGGTTATTTTCTGTTTCTGCACAAGAGCCTCTCCTCCTCTCCTACGACCTAATTCCAGGGCAGCAGCAATACTTATGGCTTTGGCTTCGCCTATACCTTTAAAGACCATTAACTGTTTTAATGACAATTTTCCCAAAGCATTTAAATTGTTGTCTACACTGGCAAGGATACGTTTGCTTAAGTCTACAGCACTTTCGTTTTTGCTACCAGAGCCAATAAGTATGGCCACCAGTTCGGCATCGCTTAGACTGGCTTTGCCTTTATCGCGAAGTTTTTCTCTTGGCTGGTCTGTATGGTTCCAGTTTTTAATAGAAAATGATGGCTCTTTTTCCTGCATCCAATAAAGATAAATATTGTAATTTTATAAATCAAAAAAAAATCATTTATATAAAACCCTTCAATTTCTTTTGAGCTATCCACCTAAACATCACCAAAATCACAACAGGCAACAGCTAATAGACGTCATGAAAAGCTATCCGTTGGCAACTGTTATTTCGATTAACAACCATGAGCCTGTGATTACACATTTACCTCTTATTTACGAGGCAGGAAAACTTATTGGACATTTGGACAAAAACAATCCTCATGCCAATTTACTTAAAAACGATTTACCTGTAACCCTAATTTTTTCTGGTCCACAATGCTATATTTCGCCAAGTATTTACACCACAACGCAATTGCCCACTTGGAACTATATTAAGGTACAAATAACTGGACGTGCCAAAGAAATCACCAACCCGGAAACCATTAAACAATCCATGGTTGCCATGACCGAATTCTTGGAAGCACCTATGCACAAATATGTTTTGGATATGAATAATGATAAAATGGAACAGTTTATACCCTATGTGGTAGGTTTTGAGATAGAGATATTGTCCTGGGAAGGGAAATTTAAACTCTCTCAAGACAAAAAGCCACAAGATATAGAGAATGCCAAAGCTGAACTGATTCGGGCCAACCAAGAAAACATTAAGGCCTTTTTGGATAGAATCGTTTAATCTTGGCGTTTTTTACCGTAAAGCCTTTGTAGGCTATTAAAAGAAAAATTAACAACAACCTATAACAACATACTTGAAACAAGAAATGACTCAATCTGAACTTATAATTTTAAACTTTAATGAAATTAGAAGAAGAAGCATCAAACTCTGGAACGGACTCCCTAAAAGTTATTACAATTGGAAGCCTGACGAAAAAGCAATGACTGCTATAGAAATGATAAGACATGTTTTAGAAGCCGATTATGGATGGAATATTATAATTAACAATGGGAACATGACAGATTATAAAACACCTTGGAAAAACCGACCATTTACTAGTATTGCTGACGAACTTGAATTTGCCGAACCCTATAGGAATATATTTTTAGAACGTGTTAGACAATTTTCGGATATAGAATTAAACGAAACTGAGATTATTCATCCCGGAAATGGACAAAAGAAACTTCTTGGAAACTATTTATTGCGAATTGGATATCACGAATCTGTGCACGCAGGACAATTCCTTTCCTATTTAAGAGCAATGAAAATCAATCGTCCTGAGATATGGGATTAAAAACACTAAAGCCATCATATTGACATTAATATTTACTAAGCTGTGAACTGTTTTTAAGCCAAGTTTAAAAAATTGAAATTCAATATAATGGCTCCTGGTTGGTCGAGTGTAAAAACATAAACTCAAAAATCAAAATTTCAATACCAATAATAAAATAAATCACCCATTATTAAACTTTAATCACACAGCAAAATGTTAATTTGGGTGTTCCATGTGACCATTAAAAACAATAAATATCAATACATGAAACAACAATATAAGTGCTTATTGAAAGCGTTATGTATGCAAATAAATATTATTTTTAGCTAATTTAAAAAAACACCTCATTTAAAAATTCATTGATATGAAACACCTATACTTAATGCTCCTATTTGTGTCCACACTTTCTGTTTCTCAAGAATCCAGGTTAACTATTTTCTCAGAAGATGGTGAAGCATTTTATTTGTTTCTAAATAGCATCAGACAAAATGAAGAACCTGTCGTAAATATTGCTGTGGATTATTTAACAAACGACTATTATGATGCCAAAATTGTATTTACCAACGAATCTATTAATCAAATAGAAAAAAAATATCTTATGGCTGTGGATGCAGATGGAAACCGTGGCGAATTTGTATATAAAATTAAAAACAGCAATCGAGGCCGCAAATTAAGGTTTTACTCATTCACACCATTTCAGTCCTTGATGCCTCCACCAGAGCATGTTCCTGTGATACATTATAATGCTGTGCCTCTTCCTCCCATTCAAACAATAACACAAACCACAACCACTACCACCACTGGAAATGGAGATCAAATTAATATAGGTGTAGGTGTAAATACAAATGACACAAATGTTGGTGTTGGTATTCATGTAAATTCTGGAATCACAACTACCACAACCCAAACCACAACTACAACTATAGGTAACTCTACAGATGTTGTTATTGTTGAGGAAACAGATTGTTATGCCATGTCTCCAAGTGATTTTAATCAGGCCTTGGCTTCCATTAAAAGCAAATCGTTTTCAGATTCTAAATTAACATTGGCAAAACAAGTAACTAAAGGGAATTGTTTAACCTCAGCCCAAATTGCACAAATTACAAGTTTATTCGATTTTGAAGATACTAAATTGGAGTATGCCAAGTTTGCCTATTCCTTTTGTTATAACCCAGAAAATTATTGGAAGGTAAATAATGCTTTTGAATTTGAATCCACCATTGAAGAACTACATGCATATATTGAGTCCCTTGGGTTTTAGTAATACTATTAAATCAGCTCTTTAACGGCATCAAAATCCAAACCTCCATAATTTCCCGAACTCATTAATAACAGAGTTTTGTTTTTAAAATCCTGAGAGAAGAGAAAGTTTTTAAAGTCGTCTGGGTTGGTGTAGATTATTAAATCGTCGCGTTCAAACGCATTGGCAATTTGTTCGTGGGTAACTTTTTCCAATTTTTTAATTTCCACAGCATGAGGTGAATAGAAAACCACAGCCACATCTGCTGCATCTAAAGCGCCTTTGTATTCTTTTAAAAATTCGGCATTTAAACTACTATAAGTATGCAATTCCAAACAGGCCACCAAGGTTCTGTTCTGGTATTGTTCTTTTACTGCTTTAGTAGTAGCCTCCACTTTAGAAGGCGAATGTGCAAAATCTTTATAAGCTACACTGTTTTTGCTTTCGGCTATTTTCTCCAAGCGTTTGCTGGCGCCTTTAAAGGTGGCAATGGCTTCGTAGAAATCGTCTTCGTCAATTCCCATATGCTGGCAAATCCATTTGGCTCCTGCCAGATTGTTTAGGTTGTGCTTTCCAAAAACTTCAATAGGCAGTGGACCTTCAGGCGTTTCCAAAAGGGTTTGTCCGTTTTCAACAGCATATTCAGGAGTTCGGTAAGGCAATTTTCTTATGGTATTTTCGCTGGATTCCACAACTCTGGTAACTTCTGGATCTTCTTCGTTATAAGTAATGCTACCTCCTCTTACAATGCTATCTACAAAAATACGGAACTGCTCTACATAACCTTCATAAGTTGGAAACACATTGATGTGATCCCAAGCAATGCCACTCAACAAAGCAATATTTGGTTTGTAAAGATGAAATTTTGGTCGTCTATCTATAGGTGAACTTAAATACTCGTCGCCTTCCAACACAATAAAATCGTTCTCTTCGGTTAGTTTCACCATAACATCAAAACCTTCCAGTTGTGCACCAACCATATAGTCAACTTCCCGATTGTGGTAATGCATCACATGGAGTATCATGGAGGTGATGGTTGTTTTACCATGACTTCCTCCAATAACCACACGGGTTTTGTTTTTGGATTGTTCGTACAGAAATTCAGGATAGCTATAAATCTTCAGACCCAATTCCTGAGCTTTTAAAAGCTCTGGATTGTCTGCTTTGGCGTGCATGCCCAACACAATGGCATCTATATTTGAAGTGATTTTTTCTGGAAACCATCCATAAGACTCAGGCAACAACCCTTTAGCTTCCAACCTGGATTTTGAAGGTTCAAAAATGGTGTCGTCGCTACCTGTTACCTGATATCCTTTATTGTGTAGAGCCAATGCCAGATTATGCATGGCAGAGCCTCCTATAGCTATAAAATGTACGTTCATAGAGCAAATATCAAATTACAAAAACCAATTTCCAAATTATTGGTGCTAATTCAATCATGTTTTTAATGTAAGGATCATTCTAATGAAATTGCACGACTAAAAAATCAAAGCTTCAAAATAGTATGACGTTCATCATGAAACACTTTAATCTCTGGAAGCTCCTTTAATGCTAAATCAATATATTTTAATGCCAAACTTTTGTTTTTTTGGTGTTTGTAAATCTGAGCCAATCTATAATTTGCCCAAGCAATTGGCACACCATCCTCTGGAGAATAATCTTTAATATAAGTTTTTAGACAAGCTTCCCCTTTGGTAAGTTGCATATTATATTCTGCAGAGACTTTTCCAAGTTGGTAGTGCAAAGCATTACGTTGTAGCCTTCCCTGTGCGGTTTCTATATTTTTAATGGCTTTTTCTGGCTGGTTTTGTTTTTCATAAAACTTGGTCAATTTATTATAACAGGTTATGGAGCCTCCAATAGTAATGGCTTTTTTATAATAGGATTCTGCAAGTTCTGGTTCATTGTCATATTCGTAAATATAGCCTTTGGCCAAATAACCATCCACTTTGGAAAGTTGTTCCAGTTCATTAGCATATTTTAAAGAAGTGTCTTTACTTCCTCCAACAATGGCAGGTAATTGCATATACAATTCCACCAAAGCCCAACGTGTTTCAATATGGTTCTTGTCTAATTTTGCAGCAGTTAAAAATGCTTCCTTTAAGTCGCCTAAATAGGTTAAGGCAGAAAGTTTGTTTACAGAAAGGGCTTTCATGCCTAAAGCGCCTCCATATTTATAATGAAAATTGGCTACCTCTGGTTTAAGCACAACCAACTTTTTGTACTGTTTTATGGCTTCATCCCACTTTTCCTGATAGCTGTAGGCATCTCCAAGGATTTCTATCGCTTTTAAATCGTTGGGATTATTTGCAACAAAAGGGCTTGCCAATTGTTCTGCTTTGGCATATTTTTTTTGCGCCAACAACAACTCCAAGGTTTGATGGGAAGTTTGTGAGAAACTCCATAAAGGCAACAAAAAAAGTACCAATAGCTTTTTCATATCTAAATCGTCGGAATAACAAAAGTAACCTTTCTCATTGACTTAAAAAATGCCTATTTTCACATAAGCAATTACAAATTTTGTTCCTCTTTGTTTTTTTGGAATAGCTTTTGATTTGCTACTGACATAAATTCTTACAAATGAAATACTACGCAACTATATTAATGCTGATATTATTCGCTCATTTTTCTGAAGCCCAAAATTCGGATTACAACAAACTTTGGAAACAAGTAGAGGCTTTTGAACGTGAGGAATTGCCCAAATCGGCTTTACAAATTGTAGAACAAATAGAAGCTTTGGCCATTAAGGACCAAAACCAAACACAGCAAATTAAAACCTTGCTCTTTAAAAGCAAGTTCGCCTTAATTTTAGAAGAAGACGCGCAGTTAAAGATTGTTAACAGTTTTAAAACTGCCATTTCCAACAAACCTGCACCTATAAAAAATGTGTTGGAAAACATGTTGGCAACCATTTATTGGCAATATTTCCAACAAAACAGATATAAGTTTTACAACAGAACCAAAGTGGCGGACAAAACCGTTGCAACCGATTTTAGAACTTGGGATTTACAAACCCTATTTAATGAAATCCAATGGCATTACCAACAGTCCTTAAAGAACAAAGAACTGCTACAACAGGAAGATTTAACAGACTATTCCAGTATTTTAAACGAACAAACAGATTCCAAACGCTACAGACCTACGCTATATGATTTGTTAGCCCATAACGCTCTGGAGTTTTACCAAACACACGAAAACAGCATTACAAAACCTGCTTATAAATTTGAAATTGATGATGAAACTTATTTAAGCGACTCCAAAACATTTTCAAAATTAGAGCTTCGCTCAAAAGATTCCACCTCTTTAGAATTGCAGGCATTGAAAATATATCAGGATTTAATTCAATTTCACTTAAAAAACAACCAGCTTGAAGCCTTGACAGACGTAAATATTTTACGCTACAATTTTGTAGAGCAGCATGCTACTTTTCAAAACAAAGACAGCTTATTTATAGAAGCCTACAAAACCGAAGCCGAACGCATAAAAACACATGAAGCTTCAGGATTATATCAATTTGAAATTGCTAACTTGTATTATCAACAAGGTCAGGAATATCAGTCAGGAACAAACGAAACCAATCGTTGGAAAATAAAGGATGCCGAACAACTTTGTAACAGTATTATCAAGCGATTTCCTAAAAGTCATGCTGCAGAAAAAAGCAACATCTTACTAGAACAGATCCATCAAGAATCTTTAAGTATTCTCTCTGAAAGCTACTTACCAATTCAACTAGATGCTAAAGTTTTAGTGACTTATAAAAATCTAAACACACTAGATTTTAATGTTTATAAGCTGTCAGAAAATCAGTTTAAAACCTTTAGCAAAACCTATAAACAAGAAGAGCAACTTAAATTTATTAATAAGTTGAAAGCAGATGCATCTTGGAAAAGTGAGCTAAAAAACGAATTGGATTTTCAGCAACATAGCACAGAAATCCTACTTCCTAAATTGGATAACGGTCGTTATTTAATTGTAGCGAAAACCAATAACAAACAGAACACTTTTGCTTTCAACACCTTTCAAGTTACCAATATAGCTGTGGTTGAAAAAACAGAGTTGGATAAGCAAGTCTATCAGTTTATAGATAGAACCAATGGAAAGCCCTTAAGCAATCTGGACATCCAGATAACCTATTATAAGAATTATAGAGATAATACAAACAATAAAAACTACACTACCAATGCTTTGGGTGAAATTGAACTTATTAAAGGTTCTAACACCTGGTCCAATATTCACATAGAAGCAAGTTGTTCTGATGAAAAGGCATTTTTTGGAGATTACTATTTAAATAGAAAATACGAAAGAAACACCTATAAAGAACATTACAAAGGTTTTATATTTACAGACCGAAGCATTTACAGACCTGGACAAATTGTTTATTTTAAAGGGATTGCTATTAAGATTGAAGATGGTAAATCTGAAGTGATTCCAAATGAATTGTTTTATCTAGAACTTTATGATACCAATAATGAATTAATTTCTGAATTAGAATTAAAATCCAATGAATTTGGTTCCGTTTCTGGTGAGTTTATGCTTCCTAATTCGGGTTTAAACGGAAATTATAGTATTGAATTCTATGGTGAGAAAAATGATGTGGATGTTAAACATTATTTTTCAGTTGAAGAATACAAACGCCCCAAGTTTGAAGCCCAATTTAAACCTGTAACGGAAACTTATAAAGTCAACGATTCCGTAACTGTAACAGGACAGGCTTTAGCTTATGCTGGAAGCAACATCACCAATGCCAAAGTGGTTTACAGAGTGCATAGAAAAGTACAATATCCGAGATGGTATTATTGGTACAGACCTGCTTTTATTAGCGAACCACAGGAAATAACCCATGGAGAAGCCATTACAAACAACAAAGGTGAATTTGAAATTACTTTTAAAGCCCTTCCTGATACAAGTGTCAACAAAGACAATCTGCCTGTTTTTAATTATGAAGTGACTGCAGATGTCACCGATTTAAATGGGGAAACACGTTCTGCAACAACCATAGTTAATGTTGGCTATCATGCGCTAATTGCAACGGTTTCTGTAGATGCTACCTTAGACAAATTGAAAAAGGAGCATACATTAAACATCGATACCAAAAACTTAAATGGTGAATTTGTTCCAGCACAAGGAACCATAAAAATCTATAAGCTTAAAGCTCCAGATTATGTCTTGCGTCCACGACCTTGGAAAGCTCCTGATTATCAGATGCTTTCAGAAACTGAATTTAATAATATGTTTCCTTATGAAGCCTATAAAGATGAAAACAACCCAAACAATTGGAAAAAAGGAGCCCTTGTTTTTGAAAAATCCTTCAATACCGAAAAATCCAAAGAAATAGAATTAGGAAACATTAAGAAATGGGAATCTGGACAATATGTTATTGAATTGGAAAGCAAAGATAGATTTGGTCAGGAAGTCAAAGACGAAACCAGGACCACCTTGTTTAGCGAGACCGACAAAACCCTTGCAGACAAGCAACTTTTCAGCATGAGTTCCAATAAAAAAGACTATCAAATTAACGATATTGTGGAACTTACTTTAGGGTCTTCGGCTGAAAATATATCAGTAACGGTTGAAATTGAAAAGAACAAACAAACTGTTAACACCTATATCATTCAACTAAACAATAACAAGAAAACCATAAGCATTCCTGTTAATAAAACAGATTTGGGCGGCTTTGCAGTACACTACAGTTTTGCCTATGCCAATAGTTTTGAATCTGGTACAACATCTATTTCAGTACCTTATCCTAAAACCGATTTAGAGATTGAAACCACCACTTTTAGAGATAAACTACAACCAGGACAGGACGAAACCTGGAGCTTTAAAATTAAAGGCCCCAAAGGCGAACAAGTATCTGCCGAATTATTAGCGAGCATGTACGATATGTCTTTGGACCAATTTAAACCTCATCTCTGGGATTTCAATCCCATTCATCTTCCAACTTATCGTTCGTATAACCACAAAAACGCAAGAGCCAGTTTTTATACTGATACGTTCAGGGTTCTTAATTTAAATAGATTTTACGCTTATTATCCTAAAAACAGCTATGATCAATTGGATTGGTTTGGGTTTAGCTTGACGAATACTTGGGTAAGACAACAATATTTAAGAAAAATTAGGACTCAAGCTTCCTATAATACTGCTTTAGAAAAAGGAAAAGTGGTTGGAACTATTGTAGATGAAAATGACCTGCCTTTACCTGGTGTCAATATCAATATTAAAGGAAGTAATGAAGGTACTCAAACCGATTTTGATGGTCAATTTTCTATTAAAGCAAAAACTGGTGACATACTGGTACTGACCTTTGTTGGATATATTAAAAAAGAATATGTTATTGGTGCCAACAACACTTTTACACTTTCTATGATTCCAGATGTCACTGCTATAGATGAAGTGGTTGTGACTGGTTTTGGAGTAAAAAAAGAGAAAAGTGCTATTGGTTATGCCTTTAGATCTGAAGAGGCTGAATTAGCTGCTTCAGACAATGAAGAAGAATTAAACGAAGAAGTTTCAGAGGCTACAATAAGTAACCCTAAAAAAGAAGACTTCACTCAAGTTACAATTCGTAAAAATCTTCAAGAAACGGCTTTTTTCTTTCCACAATTACAAACAGACGAAAAAGGCAACGTCAGTTTTAGCTTTACTACACCAGAAGCTTTAACCAAATGGAAATTGCAATTATTAGCACATACCAAAACATTGGAATCTGCTACAACCAGTTTAGAAACTGTAACACAAAAAGAACTGATGGTCATTCCAAATGCACCACGTTTCTTACGTCAAGGTGATGAAATTACCATTAGCACCAAAATTGCAAACCTGACTAAAAAAGAACTTTCAGGACAAGCCATTTTGCAACTTTTTGATGCAACAAATGGCAAAACCATTGATGCTGAACTAAACAATTCCTTAAACACAAAGGCCTTTACTGTTGATGAAAAAGGAAATACTGAAGTGTCATGGAGTTTATCCATTCCAAATAATGTAGATGCTGTTCAATACAAAATAATTGCTAAAGCAGGAGATTATAGCGATGGCGAACAAAATGCGCTTTCTGTGCTTTCCAACAGAATGATGGTTACGGAAACGTTACCTATGTGGATTCGTTCTAACCAAACCAAAACGTTTACTTTAGAGAAGTTAAAAAATAATACTTCAACAACTCTAAAGAATCACAAATTGACCTTGGAGATCACATCCAATCCGGCTTGGTATGCCGTTCAGGCTTTGCCTTATTTAATGGAATATCCTTACGAATGCAATGAACAAGTATTTAGCAGATATTATGCGAATTCCTTGGCTAGCCATATAGCGAATTCAAACCCTAGAATTCAAGAGGTTTTCAATCAATGGAGAAATACAGATGCGCTACTTTCTAATTTGGAAAAGAACCAGGAATTAAAATCCATTCTTATTGAAGAAACACCTTGGTTACGCGATGCTGAAAGTGAAACCGAACAAAAGAAACGCATTGCCTTATTATTCGATTTAAACAAAATGACAAGCGAATTACAGGCAAATATTCGCAAACTGGAACAAAACCAGATGCCAAATGGCTCTTGGGCTTGGTTTCAAGGTGGCAGACCCAATCGTTATATCACACAACATATTATTACAGGATTTGGACATTTAGATAAGCTACATGTCACGCTAAGCGCAGTCGAGACGTCTATGATTAAAAAAGCCATAAGCTATTTGGACAAAGAGTTTGTTGAAGAATACAAAAACATCACCAAATACAATGAAAAAGCAGATTTAACCAAAGATCATTTAAGCTACACACAATTGCATTATTTATACATGCGAAGTTTTTATCCAGAGGTTAAAAAATCGAAAGAAGTAGAAGACATAATTGCATATTACCAAACTCAAATTCAAAAATATTGGAAATCTCGCAACCTGTACTCGAAAGGTTTGATGGCTTTGGTGTCTCATAGATTTGAGGATGATGTAACAGCCTCAAAAATCTTAAAATCTTTAAAGGAAAATAGTATTACCAGTGACGAATTAGGCATGTATTGGAAAGAAAACACAAGTTCTTGGTATTGGTATCAAGCTCCTATAGAAACCCAGGCTTTGATGATTGAAGCTTTTTCTGAAATAGAAAATGACATTAAAACCATAGACAATCTAAAAATCTGGCTCTTAAAAAACAAACAGACCAATAGCTGGAAAACCACCAAAGCAACAACCGAAGCAGTTTATGCTATATTGCTTCAAGGTAGTGATTGGTTATCTGTAACTGAGATGGTTGATGTAGTTGTTGGTGGCAAAACTATAGAACCCTTCAATCCCGATAGCTATCGGGAGGAAGACGTGAAAGTTGAAGCTGGAACAGGTTATTATAAAACGTCTTGGACAGGTTCTGAAATTAAACCAGACATGGCAGAAGTTACCTTGACGAAAAAAGGCGAAGGCATTGCTTGGGGAGCTTTATACTGGCAATATTTTGAGGATTTAGATAAGATCACTTCAGCCGAAACACCCTTAACCCTTAAGAAAAAACTCTTCTTAAAAACCAACACCCATTTAGGCGAAGAAATTTCAGAAATAACCTCTGAAACTCAATTAAAAATTGGCGATTTAATTCGTGTACGAATAGAATTGACAAGCGATCGCGCTATGGAATTCCTTCATATGAAAGACATGAGGGCCAGTGGTTTAGAACCAATAAACGTCTTGTCTCAATACAAATGGCAAGATGGCTTGGGTTATTACGAAAGCACCAAAGATGCAAGTACCAACTTCTTTTTCGACTATTTACCAAAAGGCGTTTATGTATTTGAATACGATTTACGTGTTAGCAATGCTGGGAACATGAGCAATGGCATTACCACCATTCAAAGCATGTATGCGCCAGAATTTAGCAGTCATAGTGAAGGCGTTAGGATATCCATTGATAAATAAAAATGTTTTATAAAAAAAAGAGGCTTTTTTAAGCCTCTTTTTTTGTTTCATTTTAATAAAACCCTCAAATTATTTATTTGAAGGCATACTGGGTCTCACCTCAATTTTACTTGGTAAGGTTCTCGGGTTCATTTTCAACAAATCTACCACCAATTCACCAATGTCTTCAATTTGAATTTTCCAGGCATCGCTTTCGTCCGGTTCATTCCCATTAAAATGGGTAGATACCGATCCTGGCATAATGGTACTAACCTTGACACCATACTTTCTTAAATCCAACATCACAGCTTGTGTAAAGCCTGTAACACCAAACTTGCTGGCATTATAAGCTGAACCTCCTGCAAAAAAATTGGTTCCAGCCAAACTTGAAATGGTTATGTAATACCCTTTTGTTTCCTTTAAAGCAGAAACACTGGCTTTTATGGAATTAAAAACACCTGTTAAATTGGTATCAATGGTCTCATTCCATTGATCCTTGGTCAAATCCTCAATACTTCCAAAATGACCCAATCCTGCATTGGCAATTACAATATCCAATTTGCCAAACTCCTTCTTAACTTCATTTACGGCAGCTTCCTGACTTTCCAGACTTCTTACATCGGCTTCCAAACCAATAGCTTTTGCTGTGGTATTGGAGTCTTTATTCAATAACTCGGCAGCCTTCTTTGCAGCAGCTAAGCTCCTGCTGGTTATAGCTACATGAATACCTTGCTTAAGAAGCGATTGTGCAATTCCATAACCAATGCCTTTGGTGCCTCCAGTAATTAAAGCCACTTTATTTTGTAATGTTTCCATAATATATTTTTTAAATGAACCCAAAGTTACAAAACGAAAGAAAGCTTACGAATTTTAAACTGTTATGAAAATGATAAAATTAAATCTACTTACTTGGTGGAAAGCCTTCCAAGACCTTTTGGACTATTTGTTTGAATTTGGCTTCGCGCTCTTCTGGATAGTCTCTTGGAACATCGGTTTCACTACTGATGGCTTGCCAAAACAATTGATTGGTATTTGCATCTACAAAATCGAACTTGATCTGTCTGGACATATTGGCCTGACCCAAAGGAATCCCAACTGAAATACCACCACCAACGTTACCTCCTCCACCTCCAACGCCTACTCCTACAGACGAGTTGCTTTGCATTTCCTGATAGGTGGCACTTTCAATATTTATAATAAAATCGGAGTTTTCGGAAAGCAGCAATCCTTTTTGTGCCATGGCTTCATCTAAAGCGGCAAACAAACGTTTGGCATCCAATTCGCTTAATCCTGTATCCATGTTCCTAAAATAGCTATAAGATTTGTATTTGGAAAAATCGGTGTTTTTTTCGTAATCGTAATCAACTGTAACACCACAGGAAAGGCAGATGCATAGAAAAAATATTGAGGCTAACTTTTTCATTTTTGTTTTAAAGATAAGAAACCTCCTGAAAAGGATAACGAATTATTTTTCAGTTTCGTTGGAATCTACAGATTTTGTCAATGCAGAAGAAATAATTCCAGTTGGTATGGCAACAATCCCCAAACCAATCAATAAGATAATAAAAGTAAACACTTTCCCACCAACCGTTATAGGATACACATCGCCATAACCAACTGTTGTCAAGGTCACTATTGCCCACCACAAACTATCGAAAATAGAAGAAAAATGCTCTGGTTGGGCTGCGTTTTCAAAATAATAAATACCAACTGCTGCAAAATAAATTAAGATGAGAGTAACAAACAGAAAAAGAAGAATTTCTTCTTTGGATGATTTTATAGCATTTGTAAAGTGATTTATGGCACGATTGTATCGCACTAATTTAAAGATTCTGAAAAGCCTTAAAAAACGTAAGGCCCTTAACGAACGTAAATCAACACCAAAACTTAAGTAAAATGGTAAAATGGCAAGGAAATCTATAATTCCAAAAAAACTAAATATAAATTTTGGTTTGCTTTCAGCTACATAAATGCGCAATAGGTATTCCACTGAAAAAACAATGACACTAAACACTTCTATCGCATATAAAAGCGAACGGGTTTCTGGTTTTAAATCTGGAATGGTTTCCATAGTAAAGGTGACTATGGAAATTAAAATAAGTACTTGAATAAAAATAGCAAAGACCTTACTAGCCTTATTATCGTTTATTTCAACAATGTTTTTTATACGTTGTTTCATAAGGATTTACTCATTCAGCATCTTCCATAATTTATCTTTCAATTCGGTAAGACCTTGTTGTGCAACCGATGAAATGAACATGTATTCCACAGGAAGCGTTTTGTCCAATTCTGCTTTAAGTTCCGCTTTTAATTCGTTGTCCAACATATCACTTTTAGAAATGGCTATAAAGCGATCTTTATCTAGTATTTCGGGATTGTATCGTTTCAGCTCATCCAACAGAATATCGTATTGCTCTCTAATATCTTTTGCGTCTGCAGGAATTAAGAACAATAGAACAGAGTTGCGTTCAATGTGTCTTAAAAAATAATGTCCAAGTCCTTTTCCTTCGGCTGCTCCTTCTATAATTCCAGGAATATCTGCCATCACAAACGTTTTAAAATCGCGATATTCCACAATTCCTAAATTAGGTTTCAAGGTAGTAAACTCATAATCTGCTATTTTAGGTTTTGCTGCACTCACTACAGAGAGCAAAGTGGATTTTCCTGCATTTGGAAAGCCAACCAATCCAACATCAGCCAGAACTTTAAGTTCCAGGATGATATCCAATTCTTCGCCAGGTATTCCAGGTTGTGCGTATCTTGGTGTTTGATTGGTAGATGTTTTAAAATGCCAATTGCCACGTCCTCCCATGCCTCCTTTGGCAATTATTTTTTCTTCACCATCTTGGGTAATCTCAAAAATAACATCGTTGGTTTCCCTATCGCGAACTAACGTTCCCAGTGGTACATCCATGTACACATCTTCTCCATCTGCACCTGTACTTCTACTTTTCCCTCCATGTTCGCCATGTCCAGCCTTAAAGTGTCTTTTAAATTTGTAGGTGTACAAGGTCCAAAGATTGGAATTCCCTCGAATAATCACATGACCACCACGTCCACCATCGCCACCATCTGGACCTCCTTTTTCAATAAATTTCTCACGATGTAAATGTGCAGAACCTTTGCCTCCATTTCCGGAAGACACATGCAGTTTTACGTAATCAACGAAATTTCCTTCAGTCATAATTGAGTTTAAATTTTATATAGTTTAAAGCTTAAAGTTTAAACCCTATTGGAGGTTTATAATGTATCTATTACAGCACTTAAGCGCTTGGTAATATCTTCGATACTACCTACTCCATTCACACCAAAATATTTATTTTGAGCCGAATAATAATCTTTTAAAACGGCTGTTTTATCGTAGTATTCCTTAATTCGGTTTCTTATAATGCCTTCGTCTGCATCGTCTGCACGACCACTGGTTTTACCTCTTTCCAACAAACGCTCCACCAAAATTTCATCTGGAACTTCAAGAGCCACCATAGCGTTGATTTGAGAGTCCTTACTGTCCATTAATTTGTCCAGAGCTTCAGCTTGGGCGTTGGTACGTGGAAACCCATCAAAGATAAAGCCTTTAGCATCGGCATTTTTTTCAACTTCAGCATTTAACATGTCAATGGTTACTTGATCTGGAACCAACTCTCCTTTATCCATATAGGATTTGGCCACCATCCCTAAAGCTGTTTCGTTTTTAATGTTAAAACGAAACACATCGCCTGTTGAGATATGAATTAAATTATATTTTTCCTTTAAGAAATTAGCCTGAGTTCCTTTTCCTGCGCCTGGAGGGCCAAATAGCACCAAATTAGTCATGTGTTGTGTTGTTTTTAATTGATATATTTCAGGCAGATCCCTACCCAAACCATTGTAGTCCAATCCATAGCCTACAATAAATTTATCGGGTATTTCAACGCCTACGTAGTGTAATTTAAAATCTTTTTTATAAGCTGTTGGCTTGTGAAACAACGTAGCGATAAGAAGCTGCTTGACATGTTCGTTTTTAAATATTCTGTGCACTTCTTCAAGTGTATTCCCAGAATCAATAATGTCTTCCAAGATAACAACTGTTCTGCCACTTAAGTCTTGTGTTAAACCAATCAACCTTTGAATGTCTTCGGTAGATTTCACGCCTTCATAAGACGCCAATTTAATAAAAGTAACCTCACAAGGTTTAGGATATTTTTTAACAAAATCGCTTACAAACATAAACGAGCCGTTTAAGATACCTATAAACACTGGTACTTCGTCTTTTAAATCGTTTGCTATCTCTATGGCCATTCGCTGTACGGTTTGTTGTATTTCTTCTTCAGAAATAAATGGCCTAAATTGTAAATCGTGAAGCTTTACCACTTGTTTTATTTTTTTTAGAAATGCAAAGGTAATCATTTGATTAACGTTTTGCGAATTCTAATTTAGATTGTTTGGGATTTAGTTTTTTCAAAGGCAATTGATTTGTACTTTTGTGCAAAATGAAATCCATGAATTTTTTCTCTTCAACTTTTAAACTTGGTATTTTAGGTGGTGGCCAATTAGGTAAAATGTTACTGTACGATACCAGAAAATTCGATATTTACACCACTGTTTTGGACGCTAGCGAAGAAGCGCCTTGTAAATTGGCATGTAATGAATTTCATTTAGGAAATTTAATGGACTACGACGCTGTTTACAACTTTGGAAAACAGGTAGATGTCCTTACTTTTGAAATTGAAAACGTAAACACTAAAGCCTTGGAGGCTTTGGAAAAAGAAGGTGTTAAGGTATATCCTACCTCTAAAACACTTCGTATCATTCAAAACAAAGCCACACAAAAATTGTTTTATAGGGACCACAATATCCCAACTGCCAATTTCTCCAGATTTGCCTATGCTTCGGAAATTTTAGATGCTGTACACAATGGTGGATTAACGTTTCCCTTTGTTTGGAAAAGTGCCCAGTTTGGATACGATGGAAATGGTGTAAAAATAATTAGAACCGAAGCCGATTTGAAAGGCTTGCCAAATGTGGAATGTATTGCTGAAGACATGGTGCCTTTTAAAAATGAATTGGCTGTAATAGTTGCTAGAAACCCAGAAGGAGAAGTAGCAACATATCCTGTGGTTGAAATGGAATTCCATCCAGAAGCCAATCAGGTTGAATATGTGATTTGCCCTGCAAGAATTGACGAACAGGTTGCTAAACAGGCTACAGAAGTGGCTTTAAAAGTCTCCAAAGCTTTTAACCATATTGGACTGTTGGCTGTAGAAATGTTTCAAACCCAAGACGATGCAATTTTGGTTAATGAAGTGGCTCCCAGACCACATAACTCTGGACATCATACCATTGAATCCAGTTATACATCACAATTTGAACAACACCTGAGAGCCATATTAAATCTACCCTTAGGAAAAACCGACAGTCAAGTTGGTGGCATTATGGTAAATTTGGTTGGTGCCGAAGGGCATACTGGAAATGTGGTTTATCAGCATATTGAAGACATCATGAAACTGCCTGGAGTAACACCACATATTTATGGTAAAAAACAAACCAGGCCTTTTAGGAAAATGGGACATGTGACCATAGTGAACAAAGATTTAAACACAGCAAGACATATTGCAGAACAAGTAAAAAATACCATTAAAGTTATAAGCGAATAATTATGAGCAAAGTAGGAGTTATTATGGGAAGCAAAAGCGACCTACCGGTTATGCAAGAAGCCATAGACATTTTAAAAGGTTTTGATATAGAAGTTGACGTGGATATTGTATCTGCACACAGAACACCGGAAAAATTGTTCGATTATGGCAAACATGCACATACACGAGGTTTTTCAGTTATTATTGCAGGTGCTGGAGGCGCAGCACATTTACCAGGTATGATAGCCTCTCTTTCTCCCCTTCCTGTAATTGGAGTTCCAGTAAAAAGCAGTAATTCCATAGATGGTTGGGACTCTGTTTTATCTATTCTGCAAATGCCTGGAGGTGTTCCTGTAGCAACTGTGGCTCTAAATGGTGCCAAGAATGCAGGTATTTTAGCAGCCCAAATTATTGGGAGTTCCAATCCTTCTGTTTTAGATAAAATTGTTCATTATAAAGAAGGCTTAAAAGCAAAAGTTATAGAGTCTTCCAAAGACTTAAAATAAAAAACCTCGACTTTTGGTCGAGGTTTTAAACGCTATTAATCAATTATTTTAAAGAGTCACCTAAAACTCTCATGAAAAATCTGATGCAAAAGTAGCATTTAAAATCATATAAATTCATAATAAAAAGTTAATAATCAGAAAACCAGCGTCTTAGTAAGAAAAGTAAGACACTCATTTTTCGAAAAGAATCCTCTTAAAAATGAATATTCTAAATAAACCATTTGACACACAGTTTCATACAGCTCCTTTTTCAAAAATTAAGAACGAGCACTTTTTACCTGCTTTTAAAAAAGCCATAGAAAAAGCCAAAAAAGAAATTGAGGATATTACCAATAATCCGGAAACACCAAGTTTTAAAAATACGGTTGAAGCTTTGGATTTCTCTGGCGAAGAATTGGATAGGATTTCGAGTATTTTTTTTAATTTGAATTCAGCCGAAACCAACGACGAAATTCAAAAAATTGCCCAAGAGGTTTCCCCTTTATTGTCTGAATTCAGTAACGACATTACATTAAACGAAAAGTTGTTTAAACGCATAAAAACCGTATACCAGGCTCAAAACTCGTTAAACTTAACAACCGAGCAAAAAACCCTTTTGGATAAAAAATACAAAAGTTTCTCTAGAAATGGGGCCAACTTATCAGAAGACAAAAAACAACAACTTAGAAACATAGACAAAGAATTAAGCAAACTGAAACTCAAGTTTGGCGAAAATGTATTGGCCGAAACCAATAAGTTTGAAATGCTCTTGACCAAAGAAGAGGAAGTGGCAGGTTTACCAGAAGGTGCCAAGGAAGCTGCACAGCAATTGGCAGAATCAAAAGGCAAAAAAGGCTGGTTAATTACATTGCATTACCCAAGCTACATACCCTTTATGACCTACGCAAACAATCGGGAATTGCGAAAAAAATTGGCCATTGCCTCTGGAGCCAAAGCATTTCATAACGATGCCTTGGACAACCAGGAAAATGTATTGAAAATTGTTAAACTTCGCCATGAAAGGGCCAATTTATTGGGTTATAAAACCCATGCGCATTTTGTTCTTGAAGAACGCATGGCTAAAACCCCAGAAAAAGTAGAAACGTTTTTAAATGAATTGTTGGAAAAAGCCAAACCTGCCGCATTAAAAGAATTCACAGAGCTTGAGTCTTTTGCAAAAGAACTGGATGGCATAGACCAATTACAAAAATGGGATGGTGCTTATTATGCTGAAAAATTAAAACAAAAACGATTTGATTTGGACGATGAAAAACTAAAACCCTATTTTAAACTTGAAAACGTAATTCAAGGGGTTTTTACAATTTCAGAAAGGCTATATGGTTTGCATTTTGAAGAAATTTCCACTATCGATAAATATCATCAAGATGTTTTAACATACAAGGTTACAAACGATAAAGGCGACTTGGTTTCCATTTTTTATGCCGATTTTTTCCCAAGACCAGGCAAAAGAAATGGGGCTTGGATGACATCTTACAAACCTCAATATGTTAAAAACGGCGAAAACTCCCGACCACATATTTCCATTGTTTGTAATTTTACAAAACCTACAAAAAGCAAACCTTCCTTATTAACATTTAATGAGGTCACCACGTTATTTCACGAATTTGGACATGCTTTACATGGCATGTTGGCCAATACCACTTACCCAAGTTTATCAGGAACCAGTGTATTTTGGGATTTTGTGGAACTGCCAAGTCAGGTATTGGAAAATTGGTGTTACGAAAAAGAAGCCTTAGAATTATTTGCCACACATTATGAAACTGGAGAGGTAATTCCTATGGATTTAATTGAAAAAATAAAAGCCTCTTCAACCTTTCATGAAGGGATGCAAACCTTGCGTCAGCTAAGCTTTGGCCTATTGGATATGAGTTGGCATGGTGTCGAATCGCCAGAAACAATAAAAAGCGTTAAAGAGCATGAACTAAAAGCTTTTGAAAACACAAAACTATACCCAGATGTTGCAGAAAACTGCATGAGCACCTCATTTTCTCACATTTTCCAAGGAGGATACAGTTCTGGTTATTACAGTTACAAATGGGCTGAAGTTTTAGATGCAGATGCTTTTGAGTTTTTTAAAGAAAAAGGCATTTTCAATAAAGATGTAGCAACAAAATTTAAAGAACACGTTTTGTCACAAGGTGGAACCGAAGACCCAATGATCCTTTACAAACGTTTTAGAGGACACGAACCTCAACCCGATGCTTTACTAAAGCGGGCAGGTTTGATAGAAAAGTAATTTATTTACCCTATTTTTGATAAAATTGCTGTAAAAGAAACATGCCAAAACACACTATAAATCCAAATCAATGGATTGATCTGTATTCCGATTACCTTTTCAATTTTACCATTTCGCGTGTAAACGATAGGGAAAAAGCGAAAGATTTGGTGCAGGATACGTTTTTTGCCGGCTTAAAATCCATGAAGAATTTTAAGGGTGAAGCCAGTGAACGCACATGGCTCATTTCTATTTTAAAACGAAAAATCATAGACCATTACCGAAAAATAAACTCCAATAAAGGCAAGGCTGAAGTACGTGTGGAATTCAACACAGAAGATGACGAAGGAAGTTGGCTGGAAAAAAGAGTGGCAGATACAGATTATAGAACTGCCGAAGACGAAATTGTAAACAACGAACTAGGTGACGCCATTTATGATTGCCTGAGCAAATTACCGGAAAAACAAGCCACTGTTTTTAGAATGAAAACCATAGAAGGTTTAGAAACCGAAACTATTTGTAATGATTTAAACATCACTGCGTCTAATCTGTGGGTCATAATTCACAGAGCAAGAACATCCATGGCAGCATGTATGGAAAAAAATTGGTTTTAACAACAATGAAACACAAATCCTTTTTATTTATATCGTGCGACGAAGCAAAACATATTTGCGATAAAGCACAATATCACGAAGCCACTTCTTGGGAAACCTTCAAGTTAAAACTTCGTTATGTATGGTGTAGGATAACCAGAGCCTATGTAAACAAAAACATTAAGTTAACAGAAACCATTGAAAAAGCGAATGTTTCTTGCTTAAATCAATCTGAAAAACAAGTGTTACGGAAAAACCTTCAAAACGAGTTAAAAAACCAACAATAACAACAACCAAACCAAGGGAATACCTTCTACCCAAAACGAGC
Source organism: uncultured Xanthomarina sp. (assembly GCF_963971605.1). Lineage (NCBI taxonomy): Bacteria > Pseudomonadati > Bacteroidota > Flavobacteriia > Flavobacteriales > Flavobacteriaceae > Xanthomarina > uncultured Xanthomarina sp. The sequence goes on along the minus strand of NZ_CAXATZ010000032.1, from coordinate 5,043 downwards.
TGTAATACCTGCCTTGATTTCTATTTGCAAAAATCAAAAACATCAAAGTAACAAACATGGTTATCAACATACTAACAGTGTGTTCCACATTCAATTGAGGTTTTAAGAATTCCAAAAGAAAAAACAACATAAGCAATAAAACACCAACCATTTTAGTGTTTTTTATGCCTATTTGCTGTGGGATGGTTGCCAGTTTTAAACTATCATAATTTAAATCCCTAATCTCAAAGGGAAACATCAACACAGTGACAAATACAAATCTTTGAAAGCCAGTAACAACAACATTCGTATCCAAAGGCACATGATTGTTCAGTATGGGCAAAACCACTGTCACGCCTGCCCAAACCAGAGCAATAATATACACTTTTAAACCACTTACATTTCTTAAATTTTTATGCTTGTCGTACAAGATTTTATTGGGCAAAAAGGGAATGGCATATAAAAAAGTAACAACACCAAAACCCAATAACACAACAAGTGAAATCAGTTCCAGTTTTAAAGCAAAGTAACACATGCCAATAAAACACATCAAGGAAAACACCTGTATCAATTTTAGCCAATTGGTTAAACTTCTATGGTGAAATCTTGCCAAACCAAAATATTTCACAAAATTATATCCAGTTATGGAAGAAAAAAATATAAAGTAAAGTACGGCTCCATCATATGGAATACCAAATTCCAAAAGCGTGACCCAAGACAAGGCAAAAACAGCCAAAGCCACATGAATACTACTATCTATATAAAAATTGAATATTTGTTTTAACAAAGCCATAAAACAAAAGTACACAAAGTGTTAATAACCTTTTTAATTGGTTAAAAACTTTAGTTTTCATTAACAAAATAACGTGAATTATTACGTAATTTTGCGCTTGAAAAAATGACTGTCATTTATTAAAATAATGAAGTCGCATTAAAACGGTATTTTCCAGGAAACTGGAAACCTAACACAACTAAATTTTAATGAACACAACTAATTTCGCAAACCGTCACATTGGTCCAAGGGAAGAGGATCAAAACCAGATGTTAAAAACCATTGGTGTAGACACTTTAGACCAGCTTATTTACGAAACGCTTCCTGATGGCATTAAATTAAAAAAGCCTTTAAATTTAGATGAGCCAATGAGCGAGTATGAATACTTAACACATATTCACGAGCTTTCTAAACTAAACAAAACCTACAAAACCTATATTGGTCTTGGGTATCATCCAACCATTTTGCCTCCTGTTATTCAACGAAATATTCTAGAAAACCCAGGATGGTATACAGCTTACACACCTTATCAGGCTGAAATTGCCCAAGGTCGTCTAGAAGCGCTATTAAACTTCCAAACCATGGTAACGGACCTAACAGGAATGGAACTTGCCAACGCTTCCCTTTTAGACGAAAGCACAGCTGCAGCAGAAGCCATGAGCTTGTTGTTTGCAGTTAGGGAACGTGACCAGAAAAAAAACAATGTCAACAAGTTTTTTGTTACTGAAAACATTTTGCCACAAACCTTGTCGTTGTTGCAAACAAGAGCCAATCCAATAGGAATAGAATTGGTTGTGGGAAATGAAGATACATTCGATTTTTCAACCGATTATTTTGGAGCTATTTTGCAATATCCTGGAAAAAACGGACAGGTAACCGATATTAAGAATTTTATTGAAAAAGCCAACGCCTCGCAAATTAAAGTAGCGGTTTCTGCAGACATTTTAAGTTTGGTCATGTTGGAGGCTCCTGGGAAATTTGGCGCAGATGTAGTTGTAGGGACCACTCAACGTTTTGGTATCCCAATGGGTTATGGTGGACCACACGCTGCTTTTTTTGCCACAAAAGAAGCTTATAAAAGAGATATTCCTGGTCGTATAATTGGCGTTACCAAAGATGTCAATGGCAATAGAGCGTTACGTATGGCATTACAAACCAGGGAACAACACATCAAGCGAGACAAAGCAACTTCCAATATTTGTACAGCTCAAGTATTGTTGGCTGTAATGGCTGGAATGTATGCTGTATATCATGGCCCAAAAGGCTTGACATTTATTGCAAATAAAGTACACAACACAGCAGTAGCCATTTCCAATAACATCGAGAAATTAGGTTATAAACAAAACAACACTTCGTTTTTTGATACGCTAAGTATAACTGCAGAGGCTTCAAAAATTAAATCGATTGCAGAAAAGCATCAGGTGAATTTCTTTTATCCAGATGCCAATACGGTGACACTTTCCATTAATGAAACCACAAATTTAAAAGATGCCAATGACATTGTGGCCATTTTTGCTGAAGCAGCTGGAAAAGATACCATAGCAATAACAACACTTGAAACATCCAATTTTATCCCAGAAAGTCTTCAAAGAACCTCAGACTTCTTAAGTTTGGACATTTTCAATTCCCATCATTCAGAAACCGAATTGATGCGTTATATTAAAATGCTAGAACGCAAAGACCTATCCTTAAATCATTCCATGATTTCTTTAGGTTCTTGTACCATGAAATTGAATGCAGCAGCTGAAATGTTGCCATTAAGTTCTCCAAATTGGGGAAGTGTTCACCCTTTTGTTCCTGTAGAACAAGCCCAAGGGTATCAAACCGTTTTAAAAGAACTAGAAGACCAATTAACGGAAATCACTGGATTTGCAGCAACTTCTTTGCAGCCAAATTCTGGGGCACAAGGTGAATACGCTGGATTGATGGTTATTAAAGCGTATCATGAATCCCGAGGAGACCATCATAGAAACATCTGTTTAATTCCTTCGTCTGCTCATGGAACCAATCCAGCAAGTGCTGTAATGGCTGGCATGAAAGTGGTTGTTACTAAATCGACTGAAAAAGGAAATATTGATGTTGAAGATTTACGTGAAAAAGCCGAATTACACAAAGACAACCTGTCTTGTATCATGGTTACTTATCCATCAACTCATGGTGTGTACGAATCTGCCATTAAGGAAATCACACAGATAATTCACGAAAATGGTGGCCAAGTTTATATGGATGGAGCCAACATGAATGCCCAAGTAGGCCTAACAAATCCTGGAAATATTGGAGCTGATGTTTGTCATTTAAACTTACACAAAACCTTTGCCATTCCTCATGGAGGAGGCGGTCCTGGAGTTGGTCCAATTTGTGTTGCAAAACAATTGGTGCCATTTTTACCTGGAAACCCTATTATTAAAACTGGAGGAGACCAAGCCATATCAGCTATTTCTGCTGCTCCATTTGGTTCAGCATTGGTTTGCTTGATCTCCTACGCTTACATAAAAATGTTAGGTGCCGAAGGGTTGACACAAGCCACAAAAATTGCCATTTTAAATGCCAATTACATCAAACATCGCTTACAAGGACAGTTTGACACCTTGTATTCAGGCGAATGTGGTCGTGCAGCACATGAAATGATAGTGGATTGTAGACCTTTTAAAGCCCATGGTATAGAAGTTAGTGACATTGCCAAACGTTTAATGGATTATGGATTCCATGCACCAACGGTTTCGTTTCCAGTAGCTGGAACCTTAATGATAGAACCTACGGAAAGTGAAAGCAAAGCTGAAATGGATCGTTTCTGTGATGCCATGATATCCATTAAAAAAGAAATTGATTTGGCTTCAAAAGACGATGAAAACAATGTCTTGAAAAATGCACCACATACTTTAGAGATGATCACATCTTCTAACTGGTCCATGCCTTACTCTAGGGAAACTGCAGCATTTCCGTTAGACTATATACGTGAAAACAAGTTCTGGCCAAGTGTTAGACGTGTGGACGATGCCTATGGAGACAGAAACCTAATTTGTACCTGTGCTCCAATAGAGGAATATATGGACGCCTAATTTATAGACACACATAATTTAAAAGCCCTCAAAATGAGGGCTTTTTTTTGCATAACATTCAATATAAACTTCATTTATTGAGAATTTAGCAAATATTACCTAATAATTTTGAAATGAATATGCTAGCAATAATTTTATGATTAATTTAGCAAAAGCCTAACACATTAATAGCAAAACCATGGCAACAAAAATAACAGGCACTGGAAGCTATATTCCAAATACCATAGAAAGGAACGAGGATTTTCATCAGCATGAATTTCTAAATCAAGATGGCTCTTCTATAAAACAACAAAACGAAGTGATTATAGAAAAGTTCAAAGCCATTACTGGAATTGGTGAAAGACGCTATGTTGAAAACCACTTAAACACTTCGGACATTGCATTTTTTGCTGCTCAAAAGGCCATAGAAAATTCACAGGTTAACCAAGAGGAATTGGATTATATTATTGTTGGCCATAATTATGGCGATGTAAAACACAATACCGAACAGAGTGATACGGTTCCCAGTATCGCTTCTAGGGTAAAACATCTTCTTGGCATCAAAAACCCTAAATGTGTGGCTTACGACATATTATTTGGATGTCCTGGATGGAATGAAGGTGTTTTACAAGCCAATGCATTTATTAAAGCTGGAATTGCAAAAAAATGCCTAGTCATTGGAGCTGAAACCTTATCAAGGGTTGTAGATAAACACGATAGGGACTCTATGATATATAGTGATGGAGCTGGAGCTGCCATTATTGAGGAAACATCTGAAACAGGAGGAATTATTGCGCATCAAAGTGCGACCTATGCTCTAGATGAAGCTCATTTTATTTATTTTGGGGAAACAAACAATCCTGCCATTACAGACCAACGTAGATATATAAAAATGTATGGCCGGAAAATATATGAATTCGCCCTAAACAATGTGCCACCAGCCATGAAATCCTGTTTGGATAAAAGTGGTTACAACATTGGTGATTTAAAGAAAATACTCATCCATCAAGCCAACGAAAAAATGGATGAAGCCATTGTACAACGTTTCTATAAACTGTACAATATGGATATGCCAAAAGACATTATGCCAATGACCATCAACAAATTAGGGAATTCCAGTGTTGCAACGGTTCCTACCCTATACGATTTGATTTTGAATGGTAAACTGGATGGACACACCATCAATAAAGGCGATTTAATTATGTTTGCCAGTGTTGGTGCAGGCATGAATATTAATGCTATTGTATATAAATG
>NZ_CAXATZ010000031.1:0-33086 GCF_963971605.1 uncultured Xanthomarina sp. | reverse complement strand
GTAAGCTGGCTCTGGTAATTGAGCTTTCGGGCCTTACCGGGTTTTACACTGATGCGCGCATCGGGATCGGTGGGGCTGTAATGGGTATTGTTACTGGTGTAGCGACTGCCTTTGTTCCCAGATCCAGGACGCTGGTCCTGGTCCTTCGCCCATTTGGTGTTCCTGCTTTTTATGGCCTGTAATTCCTTGGCGGTAGCCGATAAGGTTTGTTGGTCTTTATCGGCCTTATTGCCTTTGGCCTGACGTAGGGGTCTGTCTTTATCCCGTTTACTGATATGGCGAACTTCACGAAGGTGCGACTCTAAATCGGCTTCGGGAACTTTCAGTTCCAAACTATCCATGGAGGCATTGGCCTTTACCGGGGCACTGTCGATAGCCTGGGTATGGCCACTGACCATACCTGCCGATACACATAATTCAAAAACCCTGGTAAATACGCCTTCGAAAACAGATTCCGGGAACAGTCCCCGGGTACGGCTGATGGTGGAGTGCCAGGGCAACTCTTCATCAATATCGTAACCCAGAAAATACAGAATGTCCAAACGCATGTTGCAATGCTCTATGAGCTTACGGTCACTGGTGACATTTTCCAGATACCCTACCAGGCACAGTTTAAAGAACACCACGGGATCTATGCTCTTTTGGCCACTGCTCCCGTAATACCCTTTAGTCTCTCGATATAGAAAATCCAAATGTAAAACATCTTTTAAACGACGGTAGAAATTGTGTTCCGGTACCCGAACACTTAACTGAAAATTGTTGAATAATTTCTCTTGATACTCTTTTTTTCCTTGCATCCCTAAAAATAAGAACTTTCAGGCAATTCTTGAAATTTTAAACTATATTTGAATAGTTGTGCAACAGGCACACCGTATAAAATTAATTGCTTGGTTAAAGCCTACTTACGAAAGTCCTCGCGGACTTTCTATCTGTGATTTATTTGCTAACTTTAGTGCTTAAATCACGCAACTAATCTTATACAAACACGTTGCCCTTAATTATGACGAACATTCAGGAACAAAAGATATTTAGAGATAAAGACCAAAATATTCAGAATTGGTCGAAAAATACTCTTGTGAAATGTCCTGCTTGCTCAAAACGAGCGATTGTTAAAAATGATAAGGGAATTTTCCAATGGTACGCTAACAAAAACTCTGAACTAAACTGTGCGAATTGCGGATTGACTGCAAGACAAAATGAATTAGTTCACTACCGACTTGAATTGAGGAAAAATTGCTCAAACTGCGGAAAAAGAATTGAAAAAACAATTCCAAATCTAAAAGAACCAAAAGAATCAATTACAGTAAAGTGTGAAAATTGTGGCGACACAGAAACGCACCAACCTCGAAATATTTCACAACAGATGGTTTTCGACAATCAAAACGGCGCGAAAGACCAGATTTTTGGAGTTTCACTTTGGCTACAAGAAGAATTTAAAGGGAATACATTGTGGGCATTAAATTATGACCACTTGGAATACTTGAAAAACTACATTTCGGCGGATTTGAGAGAACGGAACGGAATGTCAATGTCAGCAAAATTACCTCAATTTATAAAGGACAAAAAGAACCGAACAAAACTTTTGAAACTGATTGATAAAATGTGGGTGGAAAAATAACTATGGGCAACGGCTATAGTCCATTGCTTCTGACTTTCCTCTCGGAAAGTCCTCGCAAATTTGCTATCTTCGGTTCTCGGCGGAAAATCCTCGCGGATTTTCACGCAACGAAACCATAGCCAAACACGTTGTGGTGCATTTCTCAACAAGCTCTAAATAAATGATTCAAGCCAAACATTGTGATTTATGTAAATTTCCCAAAAAGGATTTGAAAATCGGATTGACTTGTGGTTTGACCGACAAAAAACCGACCTTTGACAAAACCTGTCCTGATATACAATTCAGCAATGAATTTAAAAGCTATGTTCCTGAATTTTTAGGTCAAATTCAGCATTTAAAAAAACGAAAAGCTTCAGTTTATTTGAATTTATTCCTTTTTGGTATAGTAGGTTTGACCATAATAGTTGGAAGTTATTCTCAACTGACAACTAGATTTATAACAGCATTTGAACCGGAATTTGACTACGGAAATTGGAAATATTTTTCAGTAATGTTTTTTCTCAATCTTATCGGAATTCAATTGATATATATGGGATTTTGGCCACTCAATAAGAATAGAAAAGAGTTAAAAAAACTGGAATCTGACAAAAGAAAAATAAATATGATTCTTAAAAATTACAACACTGATATCGAAACATTATTAGACTATAAAAAAACGACACCACAACGTGTATAGCTCATTGCGGCTGAATTCCTAATCGGAATTCATTGCAATTTGCTATCTTCGGTTTACGGCGGAAAATCATAGCTGATTTTCCGCAACGAGCCATACACAAAACCGTCAGACTGTCTAATAACTTCTCATAGTTTTTAATAAAAACCAGTAGGTGATTTTTTTAGTTTTTTGTATCTTAATGGTATGAAATATATCTCTGGAAAAGACCGAAAACAAACTTGCCTCTTTCCTATTTCTTTGGAAGATTCTATAGAACAGGACAACAGCGTAAGAGCCATTGACCAATTTGTAAATCAGCTGGATTTAGCAGATCTTGGATTTCGCCAAGACCATACAGAAAACGGCCCACCAGCTTATCATCCTTCAGTTCTATTAAAACTATTCATCTATGGCTATTTAAACCGTGTGCGTTCTTCCCGTGTGCTTGAAAAAGAATGTCGCAGAAATATTGAAGTCATGTGGTTGTTAGAGTCACTTACTCCCGACCACAACACTATCAGTAATTTTAGAAGGGATAATCCAAAAGCAATCAAAAAAGTTTTTTTTGCCACCGTTAGCATTGCCAGAAATTTTGGACTTATTGGTGCAACCCTTATAGCTGGTGATAGCACGAAGTTTAGAGCACAAAACAGTAAGAAAAACAATTTTAATCAGAAGAAAATACAGCGTCATTTAGATTACATTGACACTAAATTGGAGCAGTACAACAAAGCCCTGGAGCAGAGTGAAACTCAAAACGAAAAAGAGGAAATCAAGAAAGACATTGATAAACACCAAGGACGCAGAAAGCAATACGAAAAACTTGAAAAACAACTAAAAGAATCGGGTGAACCACAAATATCCACCTCTGATCCAGACAGCAAGCACATGATAGTCCGCAATAACATTACCGAAGTTGCCTACTGTATCCAATCTACCGTAGATGCCAAGAATAATATACCTATCGATTATCTGGTTACCAATAACAACGACTCCAAGGCTATGGGGCTCATGCTACAAAGAGCTAAATCCATATTAAGAACAAATACCTTTACAGCACTCTATGATAAAGGCTACCACACTGGAAGTGAATTTAAAACAGCCAACAATCTAGGTATAAAAACATTGGTTGCCATACCTGGAATTGGAAGAGCATCGCAAGCGCCAGACCCTAACTATAATTCAGAACACTTTATTTTTAATCCACAAACAGATACTTACACATGTCCACAAGGACATCTGTTAAAAAGTAATGGAAGTACCTACAAAGGACGAAACTACCACTTTAAACAATACAAAACTAAAGCATGTAAAAGATGCCCTGTAAGAGACTTATGCACCACTTCTATAGTTAATGGAAAAGTCATTCAAAGAAGCGAATTTCACAAATACATAGAACAAAATGCTGAAAGGGTTCTGCATAATCCAGACGCCTACAAGAAGCGACAGGCAATTGTTGAGCACCCCTATGGAACCATGAAAAGACAATGGGGTTTTGATCACATCACAACTAAAAGAACAAGGCAAAGAGCCAGCGCTGACATCGGTTTAATATTTATTGCTTACAATCTTAAAAGAATTTGGAACATAGTAAAGACTGGAAAGGCACCCTACTTTCTGTGCTATACTGTCATTTTAGTCCATATTAAAACATTTTACAGCCTTTTAAAGACATTTTTAAAACCAAAGACAAATAATCAATTAGTAATAACAGTCTAAAACTAATTTTGTAATTTAGTTGACTAAACAAAAATTAAGGCAGGGTTATTAGACAGACTGCCGTTAGCGGTAAATTGAGCCCAAATCAGAATGAGAGAACAAATAACAGTAGATAAAGCCATAAAAAGAGGACATTTAATTGTAAACGTTCCTGTATTTATCGCAATTATTGGCTGTCCAGCTTTGGCTTTATACTTATCAAAACAGAATTTAATTCCAGGTTGGGGAATTGGAATAGCTTTTTTAATAGGGTTTGTTTTAGCTTGGTTAATTTGGAGCTTTATGATTACCAAATGGAGAATTTGGGCATTTGAGAATGTAAGAAACGTACACGAATTAAAGAAAAGAGCCATCCAAGAAAAATTGATTTGGAATGACGGAAATATTTTCGAAAAAACGGAAATCAGAAATACCGAGGATAAAAGTAAACTTAAAAAAATTGAAAAGAAATTTGAGCAAGAGGATGAATATAGAGAAGATTACTCTCTTCCACCTAAAATAGAAATTCACTATTCGAAAGCAAATAACTATTTTGAACTCGGAGTTTCGATTTTAATAATTGGAGTTGGAATTTATTTTTTCACTAAAGGAGAAACCAAGCAATATATTTTAGGCGCAATTATGACTGGAATTGGACTTTATAGCACAATAAAGGAATTTCGAAAATCACTCGATACCAAACCAAAAATAATAATTGACTCGAATGGAATCCAAACTAAAAACGTGGAGTTTAAAAATTGGTCGAATATTGAAAGTGAAGAAGTTGTTCAAGAAGGTTATGGGAAATCAGCCAAATCCTATCTGATTTATTTCTACGATGAAGACGAGTTTGAAAAAATAGAAATTGACTCTCTGAATGTAACACACAGAGAATTAGAAAATATAATAAGAACATACAGAATACGAAATAATAAAAACTACCGCTAATAATCGTAACCGTTGCACAACCCCATGATTTTATAAAAACATGACACAAAAACGCCCATTTTAAGGGCGTTTGTTATTTTTTACTAGCTGTTACAATGTAAATTGAAGTTGATGATATGGGCTTAAAATGACGTTTATAACAGCCTTAAAACGGTAAAAAACGAAGCGTAGACTTGCCGCCCCACTTTTTGTGCGTTTTTGGGTGAATTTCAAGTACTTTTTTAAGTTATAAGCAATGGCCGAGAGATGCATACATTTATTGGCCTGTTTAATACCTAGGGTATTCACTTTTCTTAAGCCCATAAACTGGGTGAGGGTCCCAAATACAGGTTCTACCGTACTTTGTCGCCTGGCTTTCATAAAAGGTCCCTGTGAAATTGTGTTCCGGTACCCGAACACTTAACTGAAAATTGTTGAATAATTTCTCTTGATACTCTTTTTTTCCTTGCATCCCTAAAAATAAGAACTTTCAGGCAATTCTTGAAATTTTAAACTATATTTGAATAGTTGTGCAACAGGCACAACGTATAAAATTAATTGCTAGTTTTAGCTAAACCAATGTGAGTTGCTTGTTTGCTTGCATCTGATTTTCCTTCGGAAAATCCTCGCACACAAACACGCAACTTTCCATATGCAAAAACGTTAGCAGTAATTTTCACGCAACCTTTTTATAGTTTCTGCATCTACATTATAAAACCAATTCGCAAGCTTATGAAAACTTTAAAAACTACATTACTTATAACCTGTAGCTTATTTTTTCTTGTTGGTTGTAATAACGATGATGATTCACCAGCTGTTGACAATCAAGAAAATATTCCAGAAAACAATGCCTTAGAAATTGGTGATTATCATGAAGGTGGTGTTATTATTTATTTAGATGCCACTGGAGAACACGGTTTAGTATGCTCTATAACAGACCTTACAGATGGTAACACTTATTATGCTATTTGGAATGGAGGTGTAGGAGATATTCCAGGAGCTGATGGAACAGAAATTGGGACAGGTAAACAAAATACTATTGATATTCTAAACGGTTATATTCAGGGTAACGGACCAAATGCAGCAGGTCTCTGTGCATACTATTCAGTAATTATTGATGGTGAAAGAAAAGATGGGTGGTTCTTACCAAGTAAGGATGAACTAAATTTATTATTTATTCATAAAGACCTCATTAATGCAACTGCTGTAGCAAATGGAGGAACAGAGATTGGTAATGAAAGATATTGGAGTTCCTCTGAATATGATGCTGATTATGCATGGAAACAAGCACTATATGATAACGGAGGCCAATATGCTTATTGGAAGCCTACTTATTCAGATCGTGTTAGAGCAGTAAGAGAATTTTAATCAAAAAAAACGCATAAAAAAGCCTGCAAATGCAGGCTTTTTAATATTCTAACTTTAATAATTTAGGCTTTCAAATACCCTAAAACGTTTTGCTCAATTCTACTCTGTATATTAGAAACATCTGCTTTCACAAAAGTTTCTCCTGTAATATTTTCGTATAACTCAATATAACGTTCACTTACAGTTGTTATATATTCATCACTCATTTCAGGAACGGTTTGTCCTTTCAAGCCTTGAAAGTTATTGGCAATCAACCACTGACGTACAAACTCTTTAGATAATTGTTTTTGTGCTTCCCCTCTATCCTGACGTTCTTGGTAACCGTCAGCATAAAAATAACGCGAGGAGTCTGGTGTATGGATTTCATCAATTAAAACAATTTTTCCTTCTTTGGTTTTCCCGAATTCATATTTGGTATCTACTAAAATCAAGCCCCTGGAAGCTGCAATTTCCGAACCTCTTTGGAACAGTTTTCTGGTATAATCTTCCAATACTAAATAATCAGCTTCTGAAACAATACCTCTTTTTAAAATATCTTCTCTGGATATATCTTCGTCATGGTCTCCCATTTCAGCTTTGGTTGCTGGTGTAATAATAGGGTAAGGGAATTTATCGTTCTCTTTCATCCCTTCTGGCATGGCTACACCACATAGCATGCGCTTTCCTGCTTTGTATTCCCTAGCTGCATGTCCAGACAAATACCCACGAATGACCATTTCCACCTTAAAGGGCTTACATAAATGTCCCACTGCCACATTGGGATCTGGTGATGCCAAAAGCCAATTTGGTACCAGGTCTTCAGTGGCTTTCATCATTTTGGTTGCAATCTGATTCAGGATTTGTCCTTTGTATGGAATACCTTTTGGCATGACCACATCGAAAGCCGAAAGTCTATCTGTAGCAATCATGACCAATAGGTCATCATTTATATTGTAAACTTCTCTTACTTTTCCTTTATAAACACTTTTTTGCTTAGGAAAGTTGAAATTGGTATCGGTAATTGTGTTCATTTAAAGTTGGCTGTTGGTTATTATGCAAAAGTAATTTGTTTCCTCTCAGCATACAAATCTAAATAAAAAAAGGAGACATGAAACTGTCCCCTTTTAACTATTGTGTTTATATAATATGTTAATTGAATCTGATATTGTAGGTCACTCCTACCCCAACATTTTGAATATCCAATTCGTTTTCTGCAAAGGTGTTTTGGTAATAGGCATAAAAATTCCAGTCCCTATTATGATACCCAATTTGAGGGTTTACATACAAACCACCATCATTATTGTCTATATTGGCCAAAAAGCCATATCCAAGGTCTACCCCTAAAAACAAACCGTCTGGTGTAAAGTAATAACGAAAGAATCCTGCAGCTGGAATAACTCCAAAATCATCTATATTGTCTTTACCAAAATAATGGGTGTAACCCGAAGCCAAGCCTATGGCAATATTTGGGTTGAACAAATACTGTCCCCTAAGGTCTGCCCCAAAGGCAAATGACGAGGCATCGTTGGCATCACCTATAGGCACTCCTGCAGTTAGCCCTAATTTCAACCAGGAATTATCTGGTGTAAGTTCTACATCTTCTATGTCTGTTTCTTGCGCAAATATTGGAGCAAATCCCAATAAGAATGCTACTAAAAATAATTTTTTCATGTTGTTACTTTTTTTGATTCCTTACAAATGTCTGTATTATAAGATGAAAAAAGTTATACAATTATTGGGATTGTTTATAGAATTATTGGAACCATGCACTAACGATGTGATTTACAAGAAGATGAACCCTTTTGGGATAAACCAAAAAAAACCAGTCTTAAAAAACTGGTTTTCTTTATATAATACTATCGGAAATTTTAGACTAAGGTTTTACACCTTTAGTTATTACTCCCTGTTTTCTATGCTTTTGTAAGCTTCAATGACTTTTTTAACCAACTTATGACGAATGACATCCTTATCGTCCAGAAATACCATGCCAACACCTTCCACGTTCTTTAAAATCAATAAGGCTTCCTTTAAACCGGAAATGGTTCTTCGTGGTAAATCTATCTGCCCTGGGTCTCCAGTTAGTAGAAACTTGGCATCACGACCCATTCTGGTTAAAAACATTTTCATTTGTGCATGTGTGGTGTTTTGACCTTCGTCCAGAATAACAAAGGCATGGTCTAGGGTTCTTCCTCTCATAAAGGCCAATGGTGCAATCTGTATGGTTCCATTCTCTATATAATGGGCCAGTTTTTCAGCGGGAATCATATCCCTTAACGCATCATAAAGGGGTTGCATGTAAGGGTCCAGCTTTTCTTTTAAATCTCCCGGAAGAAAACCCAGGTTTTCCCCAGCTTCCACAGCAGGACGTGTAAGGATAATACGTTTCACTTCCTTATTTTTCAAGGCCTGAACGGCCAAAGCAACTCCTGTATAGGTTTTACCTGTTCCAGCTGGACCTATGGCAAAAACCATATCGTTTTTACGCATAAGCTCCACCAATTTTCTTTGGTTTGCTGTTTGTGCCTTTATCAGCCTTCCGTTTACACCATGTACTATGGTGGCTCCACTGGCATCGCTTGTGGCGTAGTCGTCTTTGCTCTGACTGGTAAGCACGCGCTCTATGACGTTTTCATCAAGCTTGTTGTATTTTATATAGTGCTCCATGAGCATGTTAAAGCGTCTATCGAACTCCTCTAAGAGGTCTTCGTCTCCATAGGCTTTTATTTTATTCCCTCTGGCAACAATTTTTAGTTTGGGAAAATATTTTTTCAATAATTCGATGTTTGCATTTTGTGCTCCAAAAAATTCTTTAGGAGAGACTTCCTCAAGTTCGATAATGATTTCGTTCAAAAGCTATGGGATTTAATTAAAAATATCAATTAAGATTTATTAGATTTGTGCTTAAACAAAGCTACACAATTTTCATGTGAGTTTGGTTAAAAAAATATCAACAATTAATCCATGCCTATCATAACCTTAACAACAGATTTTGGAGAGAAAGATCACTTTGCTGGCGCAGTAAAAGGAGCTATTTACACCGAATTGCCTGAGATAAAAATTGTTGATATCTCACACTCGGTTTCCCCTTTTAACATTCCTGAAGCTGCGTATATCATTCAAAATGCCTACAGTAGTTTTCCTAAGGGCACCATCCATATTATTGGTATAGATTCTGAGATGAATATTGAAAACAAACATATAGCCATGAAACTGGACGATCATTATTTTATTTGTGCCAACAACGGGATCATGAGCATGATTTGTGCCGAAATAGCTCCAGAAAAAATTGTGGAAATCAATATTCACGATAGAATAGAAACCAGCTTTCCTGCTCTTGACGTGTTTGTAAAAGTGGCTTGCCATATTGCCAGAGGTGGCACCTTAGAGGTTATTGGGAAAGTAATAGACAGTATTAAACCAATAAAAAACCTGATGCCTTATGTAAACGACGAAGAAAACCAAATTGTGGGCAGCGTGATTTACATAGATAATTATGGAAACGTAATAAGTAACATAAAAAAAGCGTTCTTTGAGAAAATCCAAAAAGGAAGGGCTTTTGAAATTTCGGCCAGGAATTACACCTTTAAAAAAATATATTCTAAATACAGTGATGTGGTAAACTTTGATTTACCCTTGGAAAAAAGAAACGACGAAGGCAAAAGTTTGGTGGTTTTCAACTCTTCCAATTATCTTGAAATTGCCGTTTACAAAAGCAACAGCCAAACCTCTGGTAGTGCTTCTACCTTAATGGGCTTGGATTTAATGGATGCCATAAGCGTGAATTTTATAAATGAATAAAACATAATACAATGTTTGTAAGACTTGTTAAAATGAGTTTCCACGAAGAACATATAGATGAATTTCTATCCCATTTTAATGCAAACAAAGAATGCATAAGACATTTTAAAGGCTGTCAGTTTTTAGAACTGTATAGAGACAAAACACATAGCCATATCTTTTTTACCTATAGCTATTGGGATACGGAAGCCGATTTGGAAACTTACAGGCATTCTGAACTTTTTAAAGAGGTTTGGAGCAAAACCAAGCCTTTGTTCAATGCCAAACCAGAAGCTTGGAGCGTGGATAAAGTGGCTTCTCTTGAATGAAAGTATTTTTAGTTGTGGGGTTGAGGTTTAAGGTTTAAAATTCAAGGTTTAAGATTTAAGGTTTTGAGTTTTTTTAAATAAAAAATAAATATTCGTGCAATTGTGTCTGAAAAAATATGAAAAAATATAATTTTGATATCTAAACGTCATCTTATTAAAAATTCAACAATTATCAACAATCGTCAATCAACAATCAACTAACCCCTAATCCCTAAAAAACATGTTCGCCATATTAAGAAAAGAAATAAACTCGTTTTTCGCCTCGCCTATTGGTTACTTGGTTATTGCTCTTTTTTTATTACTGAACGGTCTTATTCTATGGCTTTTTAAAGGCGAGTTCAACATTTTGGATAATGGCTTTGCCGATTTGTCCTCTTTTTTCCTGTTAGCACCTTGGGTCTTGATATTCTTGATTCCTGCTGTTAGCATGCGTAGTTTTAGCGACGAGAAAAAACAGGGAACTCTAGAGCTTTTACTTACCAAGCCCATACCCTTATTCAATATTGTTTTAGGGAAATATTTAGGTGCCTTTATCTTAATTCTCATTGCCTTACTCCCTACCCTTTTATACGTTTATACGGTTTACCAATTAGGGAATCCCATTGGGAATTTGGACGTTGGTAGCACCTTAGGATCCTATTTCGGGTTGTTGTTTTTAGTGGCAGCTTACACAGCCATTGGGGTGTTTACGTCCACCTTATCAGATAACCAAATTGTGGCTTTTATTTCGGCAGTTTTTATTTGTATTGTCTTTTACATTGGTTTTGAAGGTATTGCAGACATATTTTCCAGTATGTTTGTTGAACAATTGGGCATGAGTACCCATTACAAAAGCATGAGTCGTGGTGTGTTGGATACACGTGATATCCTTTACTTTTTAAGCGTCACGCTGTTTTTCTTGATTCTTACCAGCAAACGCATTACAACCAAGGGACTTCAAAAAAAAGAGGTTTTGCTATTAAGTTTTTTATTTATTGGCTTATTGGCCATAAATGCCATTAGCAATAACCATTATGAGCGTTTCGACTTAACCTCCGACAAACGCTACACTATAAGTGATTCTGCTTTAAATATTATAGACGATGTCGCTTCCCCCATTCTAATTGATGTATTTTTGGAAGGAGAGGGTTTTCCTTCGGAATTTAGACGATTGCAATTGGAAACCAAACAGATCCTGGAAGAATTTGCATCGCACAACAAACACATTGTTTTTCATTTTATCGATCCTTTGGCAGATGAGGCCAACAGGGAAGCCAACATACAAAAACTCAACAATCGTGGTTTAACACCTATGCAATTAAGTGTTGAGGAAAACGGCAAAAGCAGTCAGGCAGTAATTTTTCCTTGGGCTTTGGCCAGTTATAACGACGTAACAGTAACCATACCGTTGGTGAAAAATAAAATAGGTGCCACTCAGCAAGAATTGGTCAGTCATTCGGTACAACATTTGGAATATGCCTTTGCCGATGGTTTCAGCAAATTGGTAAACCCAAGAAACAAAAAAGTGGCCTTTTTAATTGGCAATGGCGAGCTTAAAGGACGTTATATTGAAGATTTCCTTAAAACAATATCGGAATATTACAATTTGGCTCCATTTACACTGGATAGTATTGCCAACAATCCCGAAAGGACCTTAAACCAATTAAAGGATTTTGATTTAATCGTTTCAGCCAAACCTACCGAAGCTTTTACAGAAAACGAGAAGTTTGTTCTGGACCAATATACCATGTCTGGAGGCAAAAGCCTTTGGCTTATAGATGCTGTTGCCATGGAAAAAGACAGCTTGTACAACACTGGAAAAAGTGTGGCCATAGCCAGGGATTTAAATCTAACGGATTTCTTTTTTAAATATGGCGTTAGGATCAATCCAGTTTTAATAAACGACCTCTACTCTGCTCCCATAACATTGGCCATTGGCGAAGGTAGCGAAGCGCGTTTTCAGCAATTCCCATGGTTTTATTCGCCATTGGTAAATCCTGAAGGACACCATCCTATTGTGAACAATATCAATTTGGTGAAATTTGATTTTGCCAATCAAATAGACACCTTAAAAAACAGTGTCCAGAAAACCATTTTACTTCAAAGTTCCATCTTGTCCAAAACCGATGGCACACCTAGGGAAATAAGTTTGGAAATGACCACTATGGAACCAGACCCCAAACTATACAACAAACCTCATCAGCCCATGGCTGTTTTACTGGAAGGGGAATTTACTTCGGTATACAACAATCGTGTAAAACCATTCCCCCTTTCCAAGGAAAAAAACACCAGCAAACCAACCAAAATGATTGTGGTTGCCGATGGTGATGTGATAAAAAACGAATTGGGCAAAAACGGACCTATAGAACTAGGATTCGATAGAAGCTCTGGACAGCTGTATGGCAACAAGGAATTTTTGCTGAATGCTGTAAATTACCTGTTGGACGACAACGGACTTATAAACATTCGATCCAAAGAAATTGAAGTGTCCTTTTTGGATTACCAAAAAGTAGGCTTGGAAAAAACCAAATGGCAATTGTTCAATATTTTGCTGCCTTTAGTAATATTGGGCGTTTTCGGGTTTGTTTTCAACTTTTACAGAAAAAAGAAATACGCAAGGTAAAGGAATGGTTTCCCTTTCAGATTCCCTTTTTCAAACGAATGTTTTGTTAATAAGTTTGTTTCCTATATTAGCTGCTATACGATATATTTGTAATACTAATTAAACGAACATAAAACGTATTTAACATACATGAAATTTATAGTATCAAGTACCTATTTACTGAAGCAGCTTCAAGTTCTTGGAGGTGTTATAAACAACTCAAACACCTTACCTATTTTAGATAATTTTTTATTTGAATTAAACAATACAGAACTTATAATCTCAGCTAGTGACCTGGAGACAACCATGTCTGCTAAACTTGAAGTGGAAAGTGATAATAGCGGCAGCATTGCCGTTCCTGCCCGTTTGCTTTTGGAAACCTTAAAAACCTTTCCTGAGCAACCATTGACTTTTGTGGTAGAAGAAAACAATACCATAGAGATCAGTTCCAATCATGGAAAATATGCCTTGGCATATGCAGATGGCAACGAGTTCCCTAAAGCTGTTTCTTTGGAAGACGCGAGCTCTACAACCATTACTGGAGATATTTTGGCAACAGCCATAAGCAAGACCATTTTTGCTGCAGGAAACGACGATTTACGCCCTGTTATGAGTGGTGTGTTCTTTCAGTTTTCTACCGAAGGTTTAACCTTTGTGGCTACAGATGCGCATAAATTGGTTAAGTATTCAAGAGAAGATGTTCAGGCTAGTCAGACCACAGAATTTATCATGCCCAAAAAACCTTTAAATCTTTTAAAAGGGATTTTGGCTGCCAGTGATGATGAAGTGATTATAGAATATAACGATTCCAATGCCAAGTTTACCTTTGAAAATACCGTTTTAATTTGTCGTTTGATTGACGGAAAATACCCAAATTACGAAGCTGTTATTCCTAAGGAAAACCCGAACAAGCTAGTAATTGATAGAACACAGTTTTTAAATTCTGTGCGACGTGTGAGTATCTTTTCAAATAAAACCACACATCAAATCCGATTGAAAATTGCAGGTGCTGAATTAAATATTTCTGCTGAAGATATCGATTACAGTAATAAAGCCGAAGAGCGTTTAACCTGCGATTACCAAGGAGATGATATGCAAATTGGTTTTAACTCACGCTTTTTAACTGAAATGTTAAACAATCTGACATCAGACGAGGTACAACTTGAAATGAGCTTACCAAACAGGGCTGGTATCTTAACTCCTGTGGATGGCCTGGATGAAGGTGAACAAGTGACCATGTTGGTGATGCCTGTGATGTTGAATAGCTAAATCCAAAATACCTTATATAAAAAAAGCGCTCATAAATTATGAGCGCTTTTTTTATGACTTCCATTCAGAGGACTTAATCATCTGAAGCTAAATACAAAAAACTGCCATTGTAAGTTCCAGAAATCTCAGTTCCATCATTTCTAGTAAACTGAAAACTAATTTCAATTTGATCTGTAGTGTATACTTCTAATGTTAAACTACCTGTAGATGCGTTTAAATTAGTATTAGAATTATTTCTATCTAATAATATATCACCATCTTCTAATTCTCCATCAATAATTTGAGCGTTTTCTTCAAATTGAAAATTAGACATATCAGAAAAACTATATGTTTGTTCTGCTAATGGACTTTGATTAATACGTATATTAAATACATTAACATTATCAAGTTGAGTACCATTATTTATGGCATCTAAAAGTTCAGTTTCTGTCTTATTAGAAAAACTTACATATGTATTATCGCCTAATGCAGGCTCTACGATAACGCTATTAACAACATAAGTTTCATTATTTAAAGTAATAACATTTGTATTTTGAGGTTGTTCTGTGTTGTTATCGTCGTCTGAAGAACAATTTAATGCAGTTAAAGCAAAACAAAATAAAATTACAAGTTTGTTTAATTTTTTCATTTTAAAAATTATTGTTTTAAGATTTTTATTGTTTGATTTGATTGGTTAGTGTTTATGTTTAAAAAGTACATTCCTATTGGTAAATTAGAAATATTAATTTGAGATTGATTAGCAATATCAAGTACTTTTTGACCATTAACGTTAAAAACAGCTACGTTTTTAATAGTTTGATTTGTTTTAATATTTACAACGTCTGTTGCTGGATTTGGATATAACTTTACTGTGTTTTCATCTAAAGAAATATCATCAACACTTAATGTAGAATTGTACTCGTAAGCTCCTAAATCTATTGTAGTATTAAAAACCCTATCATTACCTGATAAATCTAAATCGCCAAATAAAGCTTCATCGTAGTAAGCGTTATCACCTTGATCAACAATATAATTTGAAGCTGATGTTGGTTTGTATTCGGCATCTAAATTTAAATTATCTGTTGCTGGATCTAAAGTTGTTACGTTTGTTGCACTAAATGTCCCCCCGTAAGTTCCGGCATTTGATGATACATTTGCAATAGAATTTCTAATAAACACATCGTAAGTAGAAACTAATCCGTTGGAAATATCTCTAGTTGCTGCTGTACCATTAACTGTATTCTGCCAAAAGATAGTATTATTAACATTTAGGTTTACACTACCATTACCTGATGCCGTTATAGAATTGCCATAAGTACCATTATAATCATTATTAACAAACGTACTATTATTAATTATAACATCTAAAGTGCTTCCGTTATTCCAATCTTCTCTGTAAATATCTAAAGCCGCAACATTAATATCGTTATCAGCAACTAAAACGTTAGCCCAACGTGTAAAAATATAGCCGTTTGTACTATCAGATTGCACATAAACCAATCCTCTATTAACAATGGTGTTATTTATAAACTTGGTGTTTTCAATAAGTAAGCCTCCGTTTAATGTTCTCATTTTAAGTAAATAACCATTAGAATAATTACTTCTGAATACCGAATTTTTAATTTTTAAGTTATTAATACTTGAACTATTAGGAATAAAGATTACGCCGTTTTCTTCAACACCACCAGATGTAGATGTATCGTAAATATTTTCAAAAATAATCCCATCAAAAGTCACATCACTAGCTGTTACTTCAAATAAACGCTCTGCATTATCTGTTTTGTTCGATGAAAAATCTCCATCAATATCATCACCATTTATATCTCCAGTAAAAATGGTAGCATTTGTAGTATGAATAGCTGTTATATCTCTTTCAGCTAGAGTCGTTTCGGTTCCTGCAAAACCTCCAATAATATCCACTTCATCTGTACTAACAGCTATTGGTGTGTTTTTATCTGCTAATGTATAGGTTCCTTTTGCTACCCAAACAGCATCATTTAAATTGGTAAGTGCTAAAGCGTCAGTTACATTTGTAAAAGCATCTGCCCATGAGCTACCATCGTTAGCACCTATTGCATTGGCATTTACGTAAAATATAGAAGGAATACAGTTTTCACCGTAACTCGATTGACCGTCTACAGTCCACCCTGGGTTATATTGACCACTATTTGCTGGTGGTGAAAAACCTGCATCAACTTGAATACATGTTAAACTTGCATTATTATACGCTTTCATGTAGCTAAAATTGCTGTTATTTCCGTTGGCTACGTTTAACTCTACCAATTGATTGTTTTGGCAATGAACTTGCTCTAATGTAGGAATATCACTAACATCTAGTGTGGTAATTTGGTTATCTGCACAATGTAATCGTGTTAAATTAGTGTTATTACTAACATCAATAGTCGTTAAATTATTTGCGTAACAATCCAAACGTGTTAAATTGGTAAAGGCTTCAATACCTGTTAAATCTGAAATTGACAAACCATTGATAAGTAGCTCTGTTGTAGCTTGTGCTTCTGCCACTGTAATTTCAGTATCACCATTTAAATTGATACTATTATTGTTTACTAAATAACTTTTGAAATTAGCATCTGGAATATTTACAATTTGATTTAATGCAGCACAGTCTTCACTATAAAATGCAGAGGTACCTTTAGTCCAACCTTGGTTATATATTCCGGCTTCTGCTGGTGGTGTAAAACCAGCATCTATTTGAATACATGATAAACTATTTCCATAAGCTTTCATCCAGTTAATGTTACTGTTATTACCATTGGCAATGTTTAATTCATATAAAACACCATTGTTATGACATTGTATATCTGTAATTGATGTGTTTGCACTAATATCCAACGTTTCTATTTGATTATCAGAACAGTGCAAACGTGTTAATGCTAGATTATTGCTTACATCGATAGACGTTAAATTATTATTGTAACAATCTAATCGTGTAATGTTTATAAATTCTTCTATTCCTGTTAAGTCTGAAATTGACAAACCATTAATTAATAATTCACCAGAAAATGCTTGTGCTTCTGCTACAGAAATTTCTGAGTCGTTATTGGTGTTAATGGCTGCGTCTGCTAATAAATAGCTTTTAAAATTAGCATCGGGAATGTTAACATTTTGCGCTTGTATACTATACGATGCAGTCGCTATTAAAAAGGTTAATAAGAGTAATGTTTTTTTCATTGTAGTTGAGATTTATTTTAATATTCAACTACAAAACAACAATCAAACAAGGCTAAATTAAGTGAGATTTTTCTGAATAGCTCTAATTTCTTTCTGAATGAAAATCACATAAACGTTTCTTTA
Source organism: uncultured Xanthomarina sp. (assembly GCF_963971605.1). Classification (NCBI taxonomy): domain Bacteria; kingdom Pseudomonadati; phylum Bacteroidota; class Flavobacteriia; order Flavobacteriales; family Flavobacteriaceae; genus Xanthomarina; species uncultured Xanthomarina sp. Next base: position 15,591 of record NZ_CAXATZ010000031.1, on the reverse strand, counting down.
ATCACGTCCAAAAACTGATCGCGTTTAGATTTTGAAATTGGAATGCGTTTTTGATTGTTCATTAGTAAGTAATCGCCATCATCTTTAACCAATTCATCTACATATTTTAAGTTGATTAAATACGACCGATGACATTTAAAAAACATCGCATTGCGTTCTAATTGCTCTACAAAATGCTTTAAGGGTTTACAAATGGTTTTTTGTTTACCATCCATAAGTTGCACGTTGGTGTACATGCCATCGGCTTCAAAATAGACGATATCATTATGCGATGCGAACATGATTCCTTTTGGGATTTCTAAAGCAATTTTGTCCATTGAAAGTTGCTTTAACGAGTCTCGTAACTTGTTTAACTGGTCGTTTAAATTGTTGGCTTTTATGGCTTCTTCAGCTTTTGCAACTGCATCTTTTAACTCGGTTGTATCTACTGGTTTTAACAAATAATCTACAGCCGATAATTTGAAAGCTTCAATTGCATATTGATTGTACGCTGTAACGAAAATGATTTTAAAATCTATCTGGTTTGGGAAGTATTCTAAAATATCTAATCCAGACTGATTTGGCATTTCAATGTCTAAAAAAACAATATCTGGTTTATTGGTTTTAATCAAATCTACACCAGATGCTAAATCTTGTGCTTCTTCAATACTAGTAATACTTGCACAATGTTCGGTTAGCAAGTTTGACAGTAAATGTCTGGCGCGTTTTTCGTCGTCTATAATTATCGCTTTCATATCTTAATGTATTGGCATGGTGATGACCACTTTTGTACCTGCAGCAACGTCATTTTCGTCATACAAATCGTTGGTAGTTATGGCTATATCACGCTTTAATTTGTTTTTATAAAGATGCACACGTTCCTCATTAGCTTTAGTAGCAAATGGTTTGTGCTGTTGGTTTGGTCGTTTTAATTTTTCGGATTGTGCGCGACCAATTCCGTTATCTTCAACGGTAATTTCTAATTTATTTTGCTGAATAATTTTCGCTTCAATATGTAATTTTCGGTTGTTTAATTTGTGCAACAATCCGTGTTTTAAAGCATTTTCAACATACGGTTGAATGAATAATGACGGTACTTTTATTTGTTTTGTTTTTAACTGATTATCAACCGAAATTGTATATTCCAATTCGTCTTCAAAACGCACTTTTTCTAATTCTAAATACAGTTTTAAGGCGTTTAATTCTTCTTCTAAAGTAATTTCGTTTTGCTGACTGTAATCTAAATACATGCGGATTAATCGGCTAAACTTCACTAAATACGAGCTTGCCAATTCTTTTTCATTGGATATGATATAATCTTGAATAGAATTCAACGCATTAAAAATAAAATGCGGATTCATTTGCGAACGCAGGTTTTCTAACCTTAAATTGGTTATTTTTTTATCGATTAAAATTTTATCAATTTCCGCAATACGTTGTGCTTCTTTTTGCTGTAATCGCCATCTAAAATACAGCCAAACTAAACCAATAATTGCTGCTACAACTAAACCATAAAACCAATAGGTTTCCCAAAATGGTTTAGCAATTACAAAGGTTATTGGTGCTGCAAAAACAGCTTGTTGTGCACTTAAATTTTGGGCTTTTAATTCAAAAGTATAGGTGCCGCTAGACAAACTATTAAAAGTAACAAAATGTGTGTTTAGCGGTATGTTTTGCCAACTTGTATCAATTTGTTTAACGCGGTATTGGTAGCTTACGTGTTGGTTAGATTGAAATCCGTTTGAGTTAAACGAAATATCAATTTTATTTAAATTATAAGGCAGTTTGTAGTTAGTTGCAACTAATGTATCGCGGTCGTTAATCTTTACAGCTTCTATCCTAACCTTGGCTGTTTTAAAAGCTTTAAACAATGCGTCTGATTTTGGTAGCACATAAAATGCTTTAGGCAAGCTTACAATAATTTGATTTTGAAGCATTAAAAAATCATTAACCGCTGTATTTAAACCATCTTGCGCACTTAACGATTTAAGCTGATGTGTTTTTGTATGATATTCAAATAATCCAGCATCGGTTGAAATCCAAAGCACTAAACCATCGGCATGAATAGCGTTAATTTGAAGATTTTCAGGAAGGTTAATTTCTGAAGGTTTTAGCGTATTGTTTTCGTATTTTAATAATCCGTTGTGTTGAGTTGCAATCCAAACTGTACCGTTAGTTTTTGTTAGTGTATTAACCAATAAACTTTTAGAATTGAATAAGATTTCTTCTGCATTAAATGTTTGCGTATTGTATTTGTAAAGTCCGTCGATGTACGATACAAATAAATGATTATTAGAAATCACCGAAGCTTTTACACGACTTTCCTTTAGGATTTGTTGTTCAGGATGATTAAACGGATTTTTATACACAATACCTTGACGATAATTACCATAAAACAAGATGTTATCATCTATTTTAGAAAAGGTTTTAGCAACTGAAAATCGGTTATTTACATCTAAAATTATGTCATTTTTTAAATTAACTACAAACGATTCTGAAGCATTAATACTAACTATAAGTTTATCGCTTTGCGCATCAAAAAAAAGTTTCCCAATAATTTTTTTACCTGGTAATTGCAGTGTTTTTATTAACTGATTATGATTGTAAAACAGTAATTTACCATCATTGGTTCCTAAGACAAATTGATTGTTTTGTAACGCAACAGAAGCTGTGATTTTAGAGTCTAAATTTGATAATTCAACACGACGAATATTTAAGTTAGGTGATACAAACACACCATTATCTAAAGTTGTAAACCAATAATTTTTATTAAAATCTACTTGAACATCTGTAATAGATTCTGTTTTAAAAAGTTGTTCTTTAAACGTGAAGTTTTCATTTTCAAAACCATAAATAAACACACCAGAACTGGTTAAAAACCAATAGTTGTTTTCAATATTTAAAACATTGTAAATGGTTTCATTTTTTAATCTAGCAGGCGTTACTACTTTTTTTGATGTGTTGTTTGTTTTATCTATTTTATAAATGATGTTTCCATTAGAACTTTTGTGCGTAAAAAAAACAGTGTTTTTAAAGGCGAAAATTCTTGGTGATTGTATACGATTACTACTTGTAATTTCAAGTATTTTTATACTTGTATTGTTATCAAATTTGTATAATCGATGACGCTCTAAATCGCCTTCATGATTAATTATAAATGTGTAGTTGCTTCTGTTATCTTTAGCATTGGTAATACACATGCCTTTAAACACTTCGGTAACTTGTTTGGTGCTTTTATCAATATCAAAAATGCCAATAACAGTGAATAAACGTATGCTGTTTTCTAATATTTCAAAATTTGCTAATTGTCCATTTACTAATTTACTAGCGTCATAAAACAGCTTTAGGCTATCGTTTTCAACATAAAATAATTGTCCGTAAATATTATTGCACCAAAGTCGGTTTTCAGTATCAAACTTTAATTGAAAAAGAGAATTCCCTCTTTGTTGAGGATGACTAAAGTGTTTGTAGTTTTTTCCGTTGTAACGGTATAAACCTTTGTTTGCAGCAAGCCAAATATAGTTTTGATTGTCTTCGGCTATATCATAAAACTCAACATCTGGAAGATTTGAGACTTTAGACATATGTTGTATTACTGGATTTTGAGCATGAGCAACGCTTCCAAAACCAATAATAAAAACAAATAGTATGTATCTAAATATTAATTGCATAGCTTATAATTAGCAAACTTAACCATTTCTTTAGCTATTGAAAATTGATTTTTGCTGGAAGTGTTCGTTTTTTTTCTAAACAAAAAACGCAACCTTGGTTATGGTTGCGTTTTTAACTTTATCTAAAACTAACTAACTAATAAAATTAAAAGATAAAGGGTATGTTGGTGATTCACCATTATTGGCTTTTATAGCATTAATAATAGGAAATATCAAAGAGATAAACCCAATAACGATCAGTCCTATGATCCCCAAGCCCAACAATAAGATGGCTGGAATACAAATAATGGCATAGATAATCAAGCTTAATTGAAAGTTAACAATACGCTTGCCTTGCTCGTCCATTTGCAAAACCTTGTCTTTTTGTGTTGCCCATAAAATAAGGGGCACGATAAGTCCTCCAAATCCTGTAACGAAAGTCAATAACTGACTCAGATGTGTTACGACCAATAATTGATTGTCTTTTCTCATGATGGTTTGCTTTTTTTAATTGATTGATGTATCAATATGACGACCAAATCATGAAAATGTTACACATTTCAATTAAGAAAACCGGATTATTTTACGGAACAGCCCACACCTTCTTTCTTTACACCCAGTTTTACGAGGATGGTTTCCAACAAACACCATTTGGTAAAGGCCGACTGGATTAAGTTTACGCCTATAAAAACGGTAAACCACATCCAGTTTGGATTCACATATACGGTTAAAACCACGCTTAACAGTACCATAGTACCCACTATCACTCTAAAATATGTATTTAACATGTTGTTTGATTTTTAAAATTATTATTAATTCTACAAGGTTTTAAATATATTTTTCAATAGGAACCACAACAGCTTTAATAGAATTGTTGGTTTCCAGGTTCTTATTAAATTCTTTTATCAAGCCGAACAAAGCATCAATGTTTTCTTCTTCGGTAAATGAAAAAAACAAGCTGGATTCGTTGCCTCCTTTAACACTTGGAAACCAACTGGTAGTCATTAAAAGAGAAGCCCCATTTTTATAGCCATCGATTTCAGAACTGCTGAAGTTGTGAATATTCGCTTTTTTGAAAAGTTTCAAAATATCTTTCTGAAATTCTTCGACTGCTGTTACGATTACTAATTTCATATTTCTTATTTTAATGCCGGTTTGAACGCCATAGAGAACCAATTTCTAGCACTAAACAACTTATAGGTCTCGACTACATTCGACCAGACAGATTATTTATAATTCTTCTTTTCTATCATATAATACACCAATGGTACAACCAATAATGTAAAGACCGTTGAAACGATGGTTCCTCCCATTAAGGAGATGGCCAAACCTTGGAAAATAGGATCAAACAAAATCACAAAAGCTCCAATAACAACTGTTCCTGCCGTTAACAAAATAGGTGTTGTTCGTACTGCTCCAGCTTCAATGGCTGCTTGTTTTAATGGCACTCCTTCAGCAGTTCGTAAATTGATGAAGTCTATCAGCAATACCGAATTCCTTACCATAATTCCTGCCAAGGCTATCATACCTATAAAAGAGGTTGCCGTAAAGAAGGCTCCCATGATCCAGTGTCCCAAAATAATCCCGATTAAGGATAGTGGTATGGCAACCATCATCACCACTGGTGCTTTAAAGTTTTGGAACCAACCTACAATTAAAATATATATCAAGATAATGGCTCCTAAAAAGGCAATGCCCAAATCCCTAAATACTTCTAAGGTAATTTGCCATTCGCCATCCCATTTTACGGTATAATCGTCTTCAAAGTCGGGTTGCCCTAAATACATTTCGTTAATTTCATAGCCTTGAGGCAAGGTGATGGCTTTTAACTTTTCTTCCATTCCTAAAATAGCATACGCAGGACTTTCCAAGTCACCAGCCATATCTGCCAACACATAAACCACTCGCTTCTGGTTTTTTCTATAGATACTTTTAGCACTAATGGTTTCATTTATAGTTATCAAATCTGCTATAGGAACCATGTTCCCTTGTTTGGACTTCACCTTTAATTGCGAAATATCTGTAAGTGTTGATTTTTCTTTTTCATCTAAAGCCAATACCAAACCAACCTGATTGGACGCATCTTCATCATACAAGGTGGTTACAGCCCTGTTGGACAAGGCCATATTCATGGTATAAGCAATTTGCTGTGGTGCGACACCATACAGCATGGCTTTTTCTTTATTGATTTCGAATTGATATTCGGTTTGGTCGTCTTCCACCATCCAATCAATATCCACAACATCTTCGGTGTTTTTAAGAATGCTTTGAATGCTGTCTGCAATGGCCATTTGGGTTTTGTAATCCGGTCCATAAACCTCAGCTACAATAGTTGACAATACTGGAGGTCCTGGTGGTACTTCCACCAATTTCACATTGGCATTGTATTTTGAAGCAATCCTTTGAATGTCTGGACGCAATAACTTGGCAATATCATGGCTTTGCGCAGTACGTTGGCCTTTGTCCACTAAATTCACTTGAATGTCTGCCATATTGCTTCCGCCACGTAAATCGTAATGACGTACCAAGCCATTAAAGGTAATTGGAGCCGATGTCCCAATATAATTCTGGTAATTCACCACTTCTGGACGTGTGGCTAGATATTGTGAGATTTCTTTAGCCACAACTCCAGTACGTTCCAAAGTGGTTCCTTCTGGCATATCAATAACCACTTGAAATTCGTTTTTATTATCAAAAGGCAACATTTTTACAGCTACCGATTTGGTGAAAAACAAGACCATTGTTGCCATTAAAAGTGCAAAGGTTCCTCCTAAAAACAACCAACGCTTGGTTTTGTTTTCCAGCAAAGGTCTTTCAAGCTTGTTGTAGATTTTATAAATAAAAGTGTCTTCAACTGGTTTTTCAGGCTTTTCTTTAGCACCTTTTTTATCTTTTTCCCTTAAGAAAATATAACCCAAATATGGTGTAATGGTCAAAGCTACAAACAGCGATAAAATCATCGCTATAGATGCGCCAATTGGCATTGGTGCCATATATGGCCCCATTAAACCAGATACAAAAGCCATAGGCAAAACCGAAGCAATTACAGTAAATGTGGCAAGGATGGTTGGGTTACCGACTTCATTGATGGCATATAAAGCCGCCTGTTTAAATGGCAAGCGTTTCATTTTAAAATGCCTATGCATGTTTTCGGCAATGATAATCGAGTCATCTACCACAATTCCTGTAACAAAAACCAAGGCAAAAAGCGTGATTCTGTTCAAAGTATAATCCAACATATAATAACTCAACAGAGTCAAGGCAAAGGTAATTGGGACTGATAAAAACACGACCAATCCACCTCTCCAACCCATGGCCAACATCACGACCAATGTTACGGCAATAATGGAACCTATAAGGTGCAACAGCAATTCAGATACTTTATGCGACGCTGTTTCGCCATAGTTTCTGGTTATTTCAACATGAACGTCGTCTGGAATTAAATTGTTGCGCAAATGTTCCACCTTATCAATAATCACATCTGCTATTTTCATGGCATCGGCTCCTTTTCTCTTGGCAACAGAAATAGTGACTGCTGGATAATCCGATGGAAAGGTTTGTCCTTTATCACTTGCTTGACCAAAGCCCAAAGACACATAGTTTTGTGGCACTTCTGGACCATCCAGAATGGTGGCTACCTGTTTTAAATAAATGGGTTGGTTTTGTTGTACACCTACCACTAAATTTTCCACATCTGTAACCGATTCCAAAAACTTACCAGTGGTTACAAGGAATTCCGTATCGTTTTTATCAAAACTTCCAGCGCTAAGTTGGGCATTGTTGGCCTTAATCATTTCAGAAACCGAAAGGAAATCCAAACCTGCAGATGCCAATTTGTCTTTATCTAAAACCACACATAACTGACGGTTTCTACCTCCAATTTTATGCGTCATGGACACATCAGTAACTTTTTTGATTTCACTTTCCAACTCCAAAGCCATCTGACCCAATTGGTAATCGTCATAATTTTCACTCCAAAGGGTTAAACCTAACATAGGCACATCGTCAATAGCACGTGTTTTTACCAATGGAAATGTGACGCCTTGAGGCATTTGGTCCATGTGCTTATTAATTTCGTTGTATAGTTTTACAAACGAACGCTCAATATCTTCCCCAACATAAAACTGTACAATCACCATCCCTTGCTCCTTCATGGAGGTAGAATACACATATTCAACACCTTTGATATTAGATATTAATTTCTCTAAAGGTTTGATAACACGGGATTCCACTTCGGTAGGACTGGCTCCTGGATAACCCACAAAAATGTCTGCCATAGGCACATCGATTTGTGGTTCTTCTTCACGTGGAATTAAAAACGAACTATAGACGCCAACAACCATAAATACAATCATTAAAAGCACGGTAAGCTTGGACTGTATAAAGATTTTTGCGATTTTTCCTGCGATTCCTTCTTTCATTTGAGTTTTTTATTTTTTGGCGTTTTAACAGGCTATCCACTATATCTTTTTACTTGTTCTCGATACAAATTTGCTTACACAGCAAATTCACTCGAACTAACGTAAAAAGGATGCCGTTTCTATCCTTAACGCGACTTTTAGTTATTGAATTGAAATTTTAGCCCCATTGTAAAGCTTTCCTTCTGCTGACACAATGTAAGTTTCACCGGCTGATAAACCTGATAACACCTCCACTTGATCGCCATAGGTTCTGCCCAAACGCAACCAACGCAAAATAGCAGTGTTGCTCTGACTTACGGTATATACTCCAGACAATTGACCATTTGTAACAAGGGCTTCGGTTGGAATAAGAACCATTTCTGTTTTTGCTTTCTTTTCAACTGGAAATTGAACGGAAACGAACATGCCTGACAAAATATTGGCATCTGTTTTATCCAAGGCTATTTTCACCAAATACTGTCCACCTGTATTTTTAGCTGACGTACTGACTTCGGTTACTTTTCCTTTTAAGGTACTGTTAATGGCTTTTACTGAAACATCTACAGACTCACCTGTTTTTATTTCAGAAATTTCGGTTTCTGGAACCATGGCAATCACTTCAAAATGTCCTGGAGCTTCTACAGATATTAAAGGTTGTCCTGGATTAGCCATATCGCCTTCTTTTACTGTTTTTGAAGTTACAACACCAGCAAAAGGCGCTGTAATATTCGAGTAAGCAAATTGTGCGCTGACTTCATTTTTCATTTGTTTGGCTGCTTCCAAACGTGCTTTTGCCATTTCGTAATGGGCAGTGATATCGTCCAATTCTTTTTGGGATGCACTCTTATCTGCAAATAAGCTTTGAAAACGCTTATAATCTTTTTGGGCATTGTTAAAAGCTGCAGTGGCTTCAGTGATGCTCGCTTCAACCTGCGCTTTTTTGGCTTGTAAATCGGTGTTATTAATCGCCACCAACAATTGTCCTTTAGTCACTTTATCCCCAACATTTACAGGTACCTTGGTCACATAACCCATCATTCTGGTGCTTAAATCGGCACTGTTTACGGATTGTATTTTTCCACTAACCGACAAAAATGGACTGTTATTGGCTTCAGACACTTGACTCACTTGTACGCTTATGGCTGGTGAATTATTGGTTACTGAATTTTTACCGTCGCTGCCACAGCTCGTAACAAATATAAACGTTGCAGTTAATGTTAATAAGTAGATATATTTCTTCATCTTAATAATTATTCTTTAGTTAAAAATTGTAAATAAGCTTGTGCGTAATTGTATTCAAATATGGTTTGATAATATTCCAATTGCTTTTGGGCGTATTGGGTTTCTGCCAATAGCAAATCGGTTGTTTTTTCCAAACCTTCTTCATATCTATTGGTTCTAATCCGTAGGGATTCTTCCGATTGCTCCAAAGCCAGCTTTGTTAAATTCAACCTATTTTCAGCATCAGTTAACATACGTTTTGCCTTGTTGAGTTCCAATTGGTTTTGAGACACATACTGCTCGTATTGCAATTTGGATTTTTCGAACTCGGCCTTACTTTTTTGGGACTTTCCAAAGCGTTTGGTACCATCTAAAATGGTCCAGCTTAATTGGGCTCCAAAAATGTAGCCATTGGCATCGCCTTGAAAAATTTGGTCGTCGTACAATTCATAACTTCCAAAAGCATTCAATCTTGGTAAAAACGACATGTTATCTGCTTTGTTCATGGTTTCGTAGGCATTTGTTGCCAGTTGCAAAGCTTTGATATCTGCTCGATTTTCTGAAATAACTTCAGAATTCATGACACCAAAATTGCCAATTTGCAAGCTATCAGAAGGTTTGTAAATAACGTTGTTTGTATCGCTCATTAAAAAGGACAAATAGTTGGACGCATTGGCTATATTGCTTTTGGCAGTTTGCAATTGGTTTTTCACCTCATTGACACGTACCTCTACAGAAAGCACATCGGCTCTTTGCAAATACCCTTGTTTAAAGCTGTTCTCTGCCAAGGTTTTATTTTCATTGGCTGTTTCCAAAGCTTTTTCCAAAACATCCACGCCTTTGTAAGCCAATTGCAATTGCATATATGCTTTTTCCACTTCAAAGGCATAATAATCTGAAGTTCTTTCAATTTGCAAGGCTTGGGCCTCCATTTTGGATTTGGCAGCTTTACGTTGATAAAAACCATCCATATTGATCAAAGGCTGTTGAATTTCAAATCGGGTTGCAAAATTCTCAACCTGACCAGGATTGTTCAATAAATCGGGATTAAAATCTGAAGGTGTCAATATTTCCTGATTCAATTTAGAACCAAAAGCCATTAACGGATTGGTTGTTGCCATTCCTGTATGGGAAGCTGTTATATTGGGCAAAAATATTGCATTGGTTTGCTTAAAATCTGCCTTGGCCTCTAAATACTCCTGTTCTGAAATTTTTATGGCCCTGTTTTCTTCTGAAACTCTAGCCAACACTTCGGTTTTGGTAATAGGTACCAATTGTTGCGCGTAAGCAACAGCCGAAATCAACATAAAGCTTAAAAGGTATATTTGTTTTTTCATGTATCTTAACGTTTATTACTGCAAATTTAGGTTTATAAAACGTCTTGGTCAGTAACATAGGTTACCAAGTAAAGAAAGGCACTCTTTTTACAAAGAATGCCTTATCAAACCAACCAAAAATCACTGACAAGAAGCTTGTCAGTTTACCTGTCTTGTGCCTCCATGACCTCCTGCAACAATAATCAAAACTTTAATACTTAAGTAAATGAACTTGAAAAACTGAAGTATGGGATTCATCATTTTAAATCGTTGATATTTTGAGATACGTTGTGTCATGTTGTGTCTGTTTAATTTGTTAAAATATATTTCGAGCCTTGAATGTCTTGAAAGTTGAATCTAGACTTACTCCGGAATCAACCACCAAAAAGGACGCATTTTTGCCTTATAAATAAAAGCATAGTGCAAAGCCAGTTTTAACCAGTGTCCTGCCAAGCCTATTTCGCCAAAGGTTTTTCCTAATTGCCTTCCTTGGGTTTTAGGGTATTTATGATAATCTGGAACTATAGGATAGGTTGTAATACTCACACCACTTCCACTTGTTAATCCGTAACCAGCTGAAGCAATGCAAGCTGCTCCCATATTTCCCATGGACCCTTTATGATGTAAGGATTCTTTGCCATTTTTAATGGTATCAATAATATTATCTGCTACCAATTTTGCTGTAATGCCAGAAGGCATACCTGTTCTTGGTGGTGCAGGAGTTATATCTGTACCATTTTTACTCTTTCTAGGTTTGGATATGCTGTGTGGAGGAGCAAAAGCAATACCTGGAGCAAATATGTTTTTATAGCTAGGATTTTGATAGGTTTCCGGCCAATCTTGAACGGACCATTCTTCGTATGGTTTTGGAGTATAATCTGCATCCACTATCATAAAGCCTTTAAAGAGCTTGTCTGTAATATCATTTTCATTTTTATCGAACGCCTTAAAACCGTGTCCTGAGAAGGATGGAATAAGCATCGCAAAGTCATAGGTTTCGGTTTTGTATTCACCTTCCAGGTTTTCGTAATGCGCAACACCATCTTCAATTTTATTTACACCTGCGCCAAGGATCCATTTAATGTCTCTGTCTTCAAAAATCATTTCAATCATTTCATGGGATTTCATGGTCATGTTACCATAGCTTAACAACATGCCATCCATCCCAAAATCGCCTAATTGGTATTCGTTGGATATCCAAGTAATTTCAGCCATATCCCGAACTTTATGTCTGCGTAATTCTTGTTCCACATTTAAGATATATTCAAAAGCTGCGCCTTGGCAAGTGGCTTTGGCATGTCCTGTCCCTATGAGAATCTTGGCTTTCTTGCCTTGCTTCATCTCTTGAATAAGCGCATGTAACCCTTCCCAAGCATGATCAGCGTGTGTATATGTACAAACAGAATAGGTTTTATTGGTTCCTGGGTTTAATCCTTCAGTAGCTTCAAAATTAAGTTTTGGTCCTGTTCCATTTATTAAATAATCGTAAGTAACCTTTTCTTGCTGTCCTTTTTTATCACCTACAACGTATTCTACCAACACATAGGGCTTGGCTTCAGTTTTATCTCCTTCTGGATGAAAAGTAACAGCCTTGGCTTGCTTATATCCTATGTGCTTCTTTTTATAGAGTGGCTCTAAGGGAAATAGGATTTGCTTGGATGACATTCTGCCTATGCCAACCCAAATATTGGAAGGAATCCATTGGTAATTACTGTTTGGTGAGACCACCAAAACCTCATGTTCCCTAGAAAGCTTTCTTCGTAAGTGTGATGCAGCAACATGTCCTGAAATTCCAGCACCTAAAACAACTATTTTAGCCATGACTTTAATTTTTATTAAAGATAGTTAGCTATTTAAAGTTGTACAGTTACTTTTGTTACACAAGAAGAAAATAAACAATCTTTAAAGCTTTTCTAAAAAAAGGATTACATGGATTCATTAACACAAATAGTTTTAGGTGCTGCTGTTGGAGAAGCAGTTTTGGGTAAAAAAGTAGGCAACAAAGCCATGCTTTATGGAGCCATTGCTGGTACCATTCCGGATTTGGACATCTTGGCTTCTTATGTTACGGATACCGTTACTGCTTTGGAAATTCATAGAGGTTTTACACACTCCATCTTTTTTTCTGTCTTCTTTGCTCCCATTTTTGGTTGGCTTGTTTCTAGATATGAAAGCTATAAGGATTTTAAAGCATGGTCTTGGCTGTTTTTTTGGGCGTTTCTAACACATCCTATTTTAGATGCCCACACCACTTGGGGAACACAATTGTTTTGGCCTTTGGAATATAGATTGGCGTTTAAATCCATTTTTGTAATAGATCCTCTTTATACCTTACCTTTTTTGCTGTTTTTAATATTGGCGATGTTTCAAAAACGCGATGCTCCCAAAAGACGATTGTATAATAAAGTAGGTATAATTATAAGCAGCAGTTACCTGCTATTAACCTTCGTTTTAAAAGGAATGGCATTTAATGAGTTTGAAATGGCTTTGAAAGACCAACACATAGAATATTCAGAAATTGAAACAAAACCTGCTCCATTCAATACAATCTTGTGGTCTGCCAATGTGGAAACCAAAAACAACTACTTAATTGGTTATTATTCCTTTTTTGACACCAGACCCATACACTTTGTTACCTATCCCAAAAACCATGACTTACTTGGAGAACTAATTCAAGATGAAAAGGTACAACGCATGATTGCTGTTTCTAAAGGATGGTTTACCATCACAAAAAAAGAAAACGGTTTATATTATAACGATTTGCGATTTGGACTATTGAGTTTAAAACCCAATTCACAAAATTTTGCTTTTCAGTATGAAATCAAAACCACCAATAGTGGTAAGGTGTCTTTTGTAGAGACCAAAAAAAACCGTGAAGATGCCAAACAGCTTTTAAGCGACTTATGGATGAGGTTAAAGGGGAATTGATTGCTTTCTATCTTTTATAATTCCAAACAAACCCCCAAAGTCTTCAAGTAGTGAATCGGGAGAAGATGTTTTATTGGTCTTCGTCTGTGTCTTCTTTCTTTTTTCCACTCATCATAAAGTTTACCAATATGCCAACTAAGGTAATACAAACTAAAGCGAAAATAGCGATCATAATGACACCATTGTTCCAATTATACAAGGCTAGGTTTTGAGAAATCATAAGTGAGGAGTTTAATTGTTAATATTAAAAGCAAATGTATTGCATGAAAATAATAATAAATATGACTTTGGTCAGCAAAACAAGATACTTTTTTAATTTTTAAAACAAAAAGGCATGTCTAAAAATAAACATGCCTTTTCCAACCAACCAAAAATCACTGACATAGAACTGTCAGTTTACCTTGAGAACCTTATAGGTCCCTTCACAATTATTTATTACTGTTTATGATGTTTATCAGTTCCTCTTTTTGTACCACTCCAGATTGTCTCCATAACTGTTTCCCTTGTTTGAACAATATAAGGGTGGGCACACCCCTAACCTGATATTTTGCTGCTAAAGATTGATTCTTATCCACATCTACTTTTAAAATGGACACAGAATCCCCCAAACTGTCTTTTACCTGTTTTAAAATGGGAGACATCATTTTGCAAGGGCCACACCATTCGGCAAAAAAATCTATAAGTACGGGTTTCTCTTGATGTATTAATTCTGAAAATTGACTCATCTTACTCTTTGTTAAATGTGATACTCCATATACCTCTTACTTCGTTTACTCCATAACCAATAGCCATATCTTTAGGATATAATGCTTTTATGGTTTTATACGCTTCTGTATCCAACTCCTTATTTGGGGTTCCATGACACTGCAAGCACATGGAGTTAGTCGTGATTGGGTAGTAAAAGTTTACAATATCTTCATGCATTTCCAAAATAGGTTGAGGCTCTTCTTTGGCAGCTACCACTTTTTTAAAGGTTTCAATATGTTGTAACTCTTTGTTATTGGCCTGATTCCCTGGGTTTCTTGGTTTGTCTGAAACACGTTTGATGTTGGCATGATACACTACAGACATGCTATCTGTTAATGGGTATGCTTTTACATGACAAAACTCAACAGCCGCCAAGGTGCCTTTTTTCTGAATGGTTCCCATAAGGTTTTTGCCCAATTCGGTTTTGGTTCCAAGTGCATATTTCAAGCCTTTCTCTTCAAAAGTCAATTCTTGGGCTTCAGCAGATGTTTGTTTTTGCTGCATACCTTTTCCTTTACCCATGCCTTTTCCTTTGCCCATGCCTCGTTCTTCGTTATAATGGGATTCAAACCATTCTGGTTGTTCAATTTCATAATCATACATATAATCGGCAATTTGATGAATGGTTTCTTCTGGATAGGGTGTTTTTGGCATGATACCAAATTTTTTAACGGCCCCAAGCATTTTTGCATCTGTTTCATTTGGATTTTTTATCCAATTTTGGATATCTGCTATAAATTGTTCCTTGCTGATACCTTCTGTTAGATAATGCTTTTTAATGGCAATCATGGGTGGACCAATTCTATCGTCCATGGATGCTGTAGGACTATGGCATACATAACAGTTGGTTTCCATGAGTTTTTTCCCGGGATGTTCCTGGTTGGCAGTGCTTTTTATGGCCAAATAGGGCTCCTTGTGGTTTTTACAACTCTGCAAAAACAGCATGACAGTTATTATTAAGGCAAAATATCTCATGTTTTAACTAAATTTTCCTGTGGCACAACTAATAAAGGATTTGGTTTTTGAAACCAGTGAGTTTTCATCTTCTATGGAAGGGTAACCAATTTTTTTCAGCGTTTCTTTTACCAGAAAAGCATCCTCTTCCTTAATGTAATTGAAAGAAATTTTACTTTCTTCTATGTTGATATGCACATCTGAAATATTCCTAAATTCAGATAGCTTTTGTGTTATGGTATTGGCACAACCACCACATTTTAGATTTTGAACAATCACTGATGTTTTCATTTTTATTTTCTATTTTATAATAAGGTAAAATGTGTTCGCCATAGGCTCGGTTCATTTTTATTTTCTATTTTATAATAAGGTAAAATGTGTTCGCCATAGGCTCGG